>JAHDHB010000355.1 GCA_020631545.1 Saprospiraceae bacterium
GATGACACTACCCGGCACCTCCGCCAAAATTTTGTGATCGACTTTAGAATCAAAGTATTTTGAGATGAGGTTGTCAAATTTTTCGTTGCCTAGGAAGTTGGCGTTGTCCAAATCAATTTCCTTGAGGAAATTTAAGTTGAAGTCAGCCATATTCGTAGCGTGATTTTGAGGGCTATTGTACTTATGGCTCATCGCCTCATAATCAATATGATCCCAAGTCCAGTCTAGCAGTATATTGTGCTTCTCAGCATTTAAAAGAGTTCTGGTAAAATCTGGAGAAGATTGGTACGAAAAATCGAGATGCTTTAAAAGCATTTTTCGTTTGTGAGCGAGGGTGTCAGAAAACGCCTTATATTCTAGCTGGTAGAGTGCTCGTTTTTTGAGTGATAGGTCATCATCCAGCTTTTTCTTGCGCTCAAAATACTGATTTTGGCCACTACCTATACCAGCGAAAGTTACGGTTTCTTCTTCCTTGTCAGGATAAAAGTTAACAACTAGGCTATCGCCAGGTAAAAGAAAGATTTTATAATTCTTTCCTAGATAATTCATCAAATAAAAACGCCCATTTTTACCAACTTCAAACTTTCCAACAAATGAACTATCTTTTTTAATGCTAAGTCGTTTGGCCTTTAATGTTCCATTTGCTAAAGGAGTTGTGGGCGTAAACTTGACTCTAGGGCCTATTTCACCATAGACACGGCCATTTATTTTTACCGTAGTATTACTTGTATTCCTTTTAATACGCTGCTCTACAGATAGCCCATCCTCATCGGACAAAATATTGCCCTTAGAAGGACCTTCTTGGTTCAAATCATTTTTTACCACCATGGCAAGCCCTCCATGAGTGATGATGTCATCGGTCTCAGGTTTTTGAGGCATATGCGCAAAGGTGAAGAAAATGAATAAGACACAGGAGACAAGCAATAAGGCTCTCGATTTCATACGAATTTTTACTATTAATGATACCTAGCTGGGTAAAATTACACAAATTTAATGAAAATACCGCAGTATTTTAGAAAAGATATTAACGTCACAGTAAAGAAAACATCATTTCAAAGTCATAAAAAAAGCTTGACGTTTTTTTTGTTGTTCAAGTAGGTGAAATTGCACGACCTGTAGCCCCTTCCATTCTTGAATATTGCGTTCACCATACTTCGCTAAATACGAGTATGTTTTTGTGAAAATTATCATTTTTTGTGACAAAGTTGTTTTTTGCTCGTCTAGATAATAAATGTTTGGAGAGGTCTTTGCCTCTTCTTAATTGATTTTACGCAGGTACTTACAGGTGAAAACCTGCATAAATAGTAGCTTACAGCCATGTACGGAGTTTAGGCGATTTTGCATATTAAAATATTATTTACCAGTAGATTGAGCAACCTTTTATTTTTCTTTGCGTATAAAAAAATGAAGACACCTTACATACTGTGTTTTTTTTTAATGAGTGAGCCAATATCGACTTGTAGTACCTTATTTTAAAATACGTACGACGATTTAGTGTAAAAAAAATATAGCCTAGAAAGCACTTCTTTTTCAAGGAGAAATAAATCCTGAAAAAAAAAGTGTAGTGACAAGAATATTAGCGTCAAATTTTATGCTATATTTGTACATGCCCTTAACAAATTCCTTCACATCTAAACCAGTTATCAGTATGATGATTTTAGTAATTGCTTGTGGTGCCATCCTCGGAGGAGGAGCGTTCATCATAGGCTCAAACATGATGTCACATCGGGGAAAACGGTTTTAAAACAGAAGGTTTCAACCTAAACATTTACGGATTGCTGCCTTTAACTATTTTATTAACCAAGTTAACCTGTAAAGGCTAAAAGAAAAAACCTTGTCGTTCGGCAGGGTTTTCTTTTTTCCCAAAAAAAGAAAAAGTGACGTCAATTCGCAATTAAAAAGAATCAACCCATATAAAAAAATCAAAATCCGATTTTTTTATTTTCTTCCTCCAACGGTAAAATTTCACCAAGTAATCTGCAAAGAACTTAAATTCTTCTCCAGTTCCCTTCTTCAACAAATTTTTCAGCCTTTTGGTTTAACTCAAAGTGCTCATATTTCAGCTTTATGGATAAAGGTGCTCCTTGGTCAAACTGAGCGGAGACTAAACTCAACCATGTTAATACCTCTACTATCTCCCCTTTAGAAAATAGCATACAGTTTTCCTGCATTTCAAAGCGTGGTTTTACTTCCCAAGCATTAGAAAAATAAGCATTGTAATATGCCACTGTTTGAGCAATTGCAAAGCAAATGGCCTTTGAGCGAAAAGAAATAAAAATTTCTAAAAAATCACTAACATTGGCCTTGGTTTCCTGTTCAAGATAGGCTTCTAACCCTAGTAAATCCTCAATTTTTATGGAAATCTCTAGTTTTTCTAAGTAGCTTGATGCTTCCTCCTTGCTTAATCCGTTAATGCTAAATACCTTACTAATTGCTTGTTTAAAATCACTTTGCTTTCCAGCCATTACATACAAATCTCTGGCCATTAATCTACCTATTTTAAACTCTTCATGGTATCGGTCAATCCTGTTATGGTCATTGGAAACATTTTGTCATCTACAAACTCTTTTATAATTTGTGTTGATTGATAGAATTCCCATCCTGCTTCTTCATTTGGATTGATCCAAGCGATGTGGTCAAAATGCTCTTTAAAGCGATGGAGCCATACGATACCCGCTTCGTCATTGAAATGCTCTACGCTACCCCCTTTAGAAACAATTTCGTAAGGAGACATAGCGGCATCGCCGACAAAAATCACCTTGTAATCCTTATTATATTTATGGAGTAGCTCTAAAGTAGGAACGCGATCATAGCGTCGTGTATTGTCTTTCCATACCGTTTCGTACACACAATTATGAAAGTAAAAATACTCTAAATGCTTAAATTCATGACGTGCAGCCGAAAATAAGCGCGCACAGATCTCAACGTGGTCATCCATAGAACCACCGATGTCCATTAAAAGGAGCACTTTTACTCTATTCTTCTTCTCGGGGCGCATGATGATGTCTAGCATTCCTGCGTTCTTTGAAGTACAGTGTATCGTGTCGTCTATATCTAGTTCGGTTTCAATGCCTTCTCTTGTAAAATGTCGTAATCGTTTGAGTGCAATTTTCATGTTTCGCGTATTCAGTTCTACGGAATCATCCAAATTTGCAAATTCTCGTTTATCCCAGACCTTAATAGCACTTCGATGGCGGCTTCCTGATTGGCCTATTCTATAGCCTTCTGGATTGTATCCGTTGGCGCCAAATGGCGAAGTGCCCCCCGTTCCAATCCATTTATTTCCGCCCTCATGCCGTTCCTTCTGTTCTTCCATAAGTTCCTTGAAGCGCTTCATCAATGCCTCAGGACCTCCCATGGCCTCTATCATGGCCTTTTCCTCTTCGCTAAGTTGATTGATGAAATTTTCATAGAGCCATTCCTCAGGGATTGTCGAATTGAAAAAATCATCAGGAACGAATTCTGCTCCTTGAAAAAAATGAGCAAAGAGGACATCATATCTATCTAAATGTGCTTCCTGCTTGACCATGATGGCTCGGCTCAAAGCATAAAAATCTTCTATACTATAAGCAACGATTTCTTTCTTAAGTGCTTCCATTAATGTCAAGTATTCATGTAAACTTACAGGAATACCATTGTTACGAAGAAGATAGAAGAATTTCAGGAACATGTTTTTCGATTGAATTGATTGTGCAAATATCGGGTATTATCTTTGGATATTGAAGGTGTTGATGAAATTTAAGATAATGATCACATTAGTAGAATTAATAGTGGACTGAATAGAAGGGGATGTACAATGCTGTTAAGTTGTGAGATAAGACCTTGATTATTAGCTTATATTTTACTTGTGAAGATTGAAGCGCCTTTAGGTGCGGCCCTGCTTGTAGCCCCGTGCGAAAGCGCGGGGTTTAAAGAAAACGAAGCAAAAAGGTGCGTAGCACCGTCCCTGTAATCGCCTGTTTATATTGATGTTAGAACGATTGCGGGGTCGGTACGATGTACCTTACGTATCTCGCTCTTTATTACCTCGCGCTTTCGCACGAGGCTACAGGCAGGGCTGCCCCGCTGGGGCTTTTCAATTTTCGCTCGCGAAAATTAGGCTAAAAGTCAACACTTTAGGGCTTAACTTAACAGCATTGGGGGGCGTACAATGCTTTTTTAATTGAGCGTTTGTATATCAGGTTGATAGGATTTGTTGTTTTAACGCCTTAATTATCCTATGCGAGGGCGGGTTTTCTTTGGAATCCTAGAAGCATACCCATCAAAATGGCAAGGAAATGTGCTAGGGTCGTTATAGGGGGGAAAGTAAAGGCATAATATAGGTTGCTTAGCAATGCAGGAACCAAAGCTATTCCTATTAAGGTATATTTTGCGCTAGTTGTTTCTATTTTTCCTTGTAGTAAATGGATTAAACCAAACCCCGTCATGGTACACCAAACGACTGATACCCCCTCAGCACCAGGATAGAACCAAAGGAATATTTGAAGAGAAAATGAAAGGATAAAGGCTGTTTGCCAGGGTTTTATATTGGTGGAATCGCTTTTTCTAATAAGAATCAAAGAGTATAGGGTTAGAAAAATCAAACTATAGTTAAGTATAATGTGCTGGAATGCTCCTGAATAAGTAAAGCCTTTAGCGAGTGTCTGTAAGATGGTTGTCATGAGTAGCATTTTTGATTTTACTTTGCCGTTTTAACTTGACACGATTCTAGTGTTGCTTCTACGTTCTAGGTAGCCATAAGCTAGTTTTCTGCGCCAAAATTATCGATTACTTAGGAGCAGAACTACTAGTTTAATAAAAGTGTTATTTTTTTTTCAATAAACCAAGCGGTTTTTCATAATCATTACTTGTAATTTGTTTGTAAATTATTTGTCAACAAAAAAGTTGAAATTAAATACTTTACAAAAAAACGTCGATCACTTATTAAGATTATGCTTTTGTCCATGTCACTATCCTAGGAGAACAAGTATAGGCTTTGCAAATAGTCTGTTATGAAAAAGGTGTTTTTTTCAGTAACTTTGTTTCAATTACTCGCCAAACTAACCAAACATTTTTTTGTATAGAGATGACTATGGCTACGCATGTTGATTTGTAAATATTCGTAGGAGTCAATTATTTTTTGTTTGAGGTATCTGTAAATCTTAACTAAGGATACTTTATTAAGAACTAAAACGTTATATACCATGAAAAGATTTAAACTATTTGCGGCTATCGCAATGGGAGTAATGCTATCAAGCAGTTTTTTGGCTTTCCAGACCATGAAGCCTTCTCCAGAGACTGAGCTCCAGCAAAAAAACGACGAATTTAGGGTCATTCCTATTGAGGATTATGAAGGAAGTTTTGAGGATCTTCCTGAAGGAACTCAGAAGTTTACGAAGGTTAAGCTAAGTGCTAAAACCAGAGTATCTACTGAAAGAACTTTTTTACGTATTCCCAATTAAACCAACCTTCCATTAACCTTAAATTTAGTACTGTATGAGAAATATATACACTTTGTTTCTTTTATTCGTTGGGTTTAGCTTGCCCATGCTATTGAATGCCCAAAATATGCCTTGTTCGGCTCTTAATATGCCCTTTTCTAGCCAAGATTGTGCAGGGACGGTGAGTAGCTCTTTGGACTTGGGGGGAGCATCCGCTAGTGGAATGGGGAACCCCGGTAGCTGTGGTTCTGGTGTTTATAGTAGTAATGCGCAAGATTATTGGATGATGGTAACGATTCCTCCTGGAGAATCTGCTGTGGAGTTCAATATGAGCTGGAGTAGTTGTGGAATTTTTTGTGTTAGCAATCCCGGTTGGGCTGTTTATGAGGCCGTTGGGGGGAGTTGCTCCAACCTTGTTCCTCTTGGTTGTGGAGGAGATGATGGTTTATTTCCTTCTTCGAGCTTTGAAGTGACGGTTAATGATTTAGAAGAAGGTGATGTCGTCTATGTTCGGGTTTGGGAAACGGATAACCAAAATTCTGATTTTAACATTACAGCGTCTATTGTTCCGCCAAATGATGAATGTGCGAATGCTTTACCTCTTCAAGGAACGGGCTGTAATTATAACGCATCGAATGATAATGAGCCGGACTCTTGGACGCCTCAAACGTGCAATGGAACAGATGTTTGGTCTTCCAATGAAAATGCCATTTGGTATACCTTTACGGTAGATGCTACTACGCCTCAACCTATTAGCCTTGAGATACTTAATGTGGTTTGTGATAATACAGGAGGTGCCGTTATGCAACTTGGCCTTTGGTCGAATACGGGGACTTGTAACCTAGGAGCGGAGACCTTTTATGGCTGTGCATTAGGTACAGGTACGGTGGTCGTAGGCCCTACGAATTTGCCGTTAGGAGATTATTATGCCTTTGTAGACGGAAGTGCTGGAGCGAACTGTACTTGGGAGTTTGCTAGTGATGAAATTCTTCCTATCGAACTAGGCGAACTTAAAGGAACACTTATTGGGCAAAAGTCTTTCCTTGAATGGGATACGTATACCGAAACGGATAATAAATACTTTGATATTCAACATAGTACGGACGGCGTTGACTTTGTTTCTGTAGGAAATGTACCGGGTGTTGGTAATTCGACGGTACGACAGGAGTATAGATTTTGGCATAATAGTCCTGCTAAAGGAGAGAATTACTACCGTATACAACAGTTTGATTATGATGGACAAACGAGCCTTTCGCAAACGATTGTTCTTACCCTCAATTCGCCTAGAGTAACAGGTATTTATCCTAATCCGCTTGTAGGGAACACGATTTCTTTAGATGTAGAAGGTTTTTCTTCAGGAGATGCGAACTTCAAGATCTTTGATGCCGCAGGTCGCTTAGTTTCTATTGAATCTTTTGATTATCAGGGCGAACCAACCTTGACTTTCGATCTGCCCAATCTTAGCAAAGGACTTTATATCTACTCTGTAACCGTAAATGAAATTGGTTATACAGGAAAATTAACCAAGTAGATTTTTTATAAAAAATTGAGAAAACGCCTTACTCCTTGATGGTAGTAAGGCGTTTTTTTTAAAAAGAAGATGAACCACTAGCTTATTCCTTGAAATATCGCTCCATGTAAGCATTTTTTGCTAAAAAAGATTGGCCTAGCGTTTTATATTCTGCTAGTTGTTCCGCTGAGAATGCTTGTTTTCCTTCCCCTATTTTTCCTTGGCGAATAAATTTATCATAGACCTTCCAAGCTGGTGGTTGTTCTCCGAATTTTTGTTCATGTTTTTTCATGAAACTGAAAGAAGAACGCTCTAGTATTCGAGCCATGATTTCATCCGTAAGTTCCGTATCGATAAACCTTGCTATTTTTTTTATTATCTTTTCTTTATCTGAAAGAATATCCTCATAGTTAAGGTA
>JAHDHB010000356.1 GCA_020631545.1 Saprospiraceae bacterium
CCCTATCGCGGAATACTTTCTACCCTCTACTTGGTTCTGGCTTTGCCAGTTTAGGGTTAATGTGTGTTCAATTCGGTGTACGGTAGGTTATTGTTGCCAAAGTATAGGCATTCACTCTTAGCTGTAGTAGAAATAATCTTTTGATAATTTAGTAGAGAAAACAATCAATAAGAATTTGGAAGTTAATGTTTCTTATTATGGCTTAAAATTAAGTTAAAAATAAATAAAAGTCAAGTTTGTCAAAATTAATGACAGGTTTTAATTGATTTTATGAAAATAATATTCTGTTGAGCTTGGGTTTTCGTTGTTTGCAAAGTCTTGATTCTTTATTTACTATGAAAGCAAGTCTAGTGACATATTAAAATATTGTGTTTTGTGTTATTTTTTTGAAAAAATGAGCGCTTTATTTTGTTCTTCTTGCTTGAAGTCCTTGCCCCTATTGGGATTAACACATATTTAGTTAAATAAATGTTAAAGGTTTTTAAGGAAATTCTCCTTATGTTTTGTGAATGGCGCTAAACATCAAAATAAATGCCTTTCTCGTTTAGACACTATTCAGACGAAATATTCAAAATCCTCTTGGTGGGTGAAATCGTAAATTCACTGGAATACGGCTATTTTTAGGAACTGCAACAAGAATAAGGCTGCTGTTTAATCATTTTAATATCAAGTTGTTATAAAATGTGTTTGTGGCTTTGGGGTATGGCTTTTTTAGAATTTCGTTAATTTTTTGTTCTTGCATTCTCCTCTTCTATCCGCTTATCTTTAGAGCATCTAAACTATTCAGTTAAGTAGAAACGAGTTTCTTTTACCTAACTCTAACTGCTTATATGATGGCAGATGCCGAAAAGCCAAAATAGAGTAGGCATTCATCCTCAAACTTTTAAACAATGCGATTAGGATTTTTAATCATTTTTTTACTAGGACTAAACTTTACGAGCTATTCGGAAAGCCTATCGACCTCAAGCGAGCTTGTTTGTGGTGGAACGACGGTTACCTACAGCAATCTTGACGCTACCTCAGCGACAATTACTTGGACAGCAGCTTCTAACGCTACTAGTTACAACTTGATCCATTTTGATGGAAGTAATTGGGTATTGGCAGGCCAATTCTCACCAAAGGAACCAACTACGTTTGATTTACAAGGACTTACTCCTGGTACAGAATACAAGGTCTGTGTCGATGTCTACTGTGATTTTGAGCTAAACAACGATAATTGTGTTACTTTCATAACGCCAAGTACGCCGAATACTTGTGAGGTGAGTATTGATAATGTGATTGTTACCGATGTGGATATGTACTTTTCTTGGTCTAGCAATGCTAGCAATTATTACTTAGAACTCGTGGAGGAAGGTAATGTCGTTGGTAGTAATTATGTGACTTACACGGAATTGAGTAATCCGAGGTACTTTTTTAATTTGGATTGGTTAACGATTTTTGATGAAATATGCATTACGGCCTTATGTGACGATGGTACTTCGGCCACGGCTTGCGCTCCTGTACTTCCCCCGGATTGCTCTGTGGAAACTGCTGTTTTTGAAGGGAAAGAGAATCCTTTTATTTCGCTGGATGTAGCGAATGTAGAAACGGATATCATTAGTAGTCATATCATTGGGGCAAATAGAAATCATACGAAAGATCAATTAGATGATTTACCTCAAGGAAATACCTTGCTGAATACTTATGCTGGGGTAAGTCCTGCTTTTGGAGAAGGAGAACAACGCAAATTGTACCGTATTGGCCATTTGCCATTTGATGGAACTACAGGGTCTCAGTGGGGCTATCCTGGGTTCTTTTTTATCGATCCTGCTACAGGTTTAATGAATGATTATGGGGAGGGGCCTTATCCTTATGACAATCTTTCCTATGCTTTTATCGAAGCAGAGCAAATGAATGCAGATGTAACGCTATGTGTCAATTTGGGAGATTCCGAGAATAGCATTACACAAATGATCCAGTACTTGGAGGCTAACGGCTACTTGGAAAGGATACGTTATTTTGAAATTGGAAATGAGGTCGGCTTTGTAAATAACCTTCAACATGCTACCTACGCTTGTAGCGCGGAGGATTATATAGCAAGAGCCGTCACCGTTTCTCAGTGGCTTAGAAATGCAACTTCGCAAGAGCTGACGCTTGGTTTTGTGGGAAGTATTGCTGCGGATTGGGGAGGACAAGGTTGTGTGCCTGGTGATGGTGGCTGGGGTGCTTGGGCTAGTTATATTCCCATGATGATTAATTATGCGGATAACAATGGGGGCAAAATTGACTTCTTCATCTTTCATAACTACATGAGTTACCCTTTAGTAGATAAACATGCTTTATATACGACTAGACATTGTGCTTCTTTTACTTATTTATGGCAAAATGCAAATGGAGATGAGGTAGGTCGAAGCCAATGTATCTGGCAACCTGCTGGTATTTATAATGTTACTATAACGCATTCTAGTGGATATTCCTTTACGACTACAATCAAGGTTCCTGTAGATTATCAGCAAACTTGTGCGCCTGTAGAGAATTATTTTGATTTTTTATGGAGTAATGGCAGTACAGAACAGTGTTTACAAACTTATGATGGTGGAACATATACTGTAACGACAAGTGTAAACAACGCCGTTATTAGTACAAACACTTTTGATTTCTATTCTGATGAACAAGTATTCGAATATGTGATGGCTAATAATGCTCAAACTAGAACCACTTTGACGGCTGTTCAAGCGGCTATTGATGCTGCTTGGCCTCCAGGATCTCTTTGGAATGGTGAAACGGAATATCGTCGAATTAGGATTGGATGTACGGAAGGAGGAACCGAAATCTATGGAGGAGAAAGGCCACACCTTATTCGAAGAACAATTGAGGGGCTTTATAGTGCGGACAACATCATTACTGCTGCCCTTCATAAATTGGTGAATAATATCCACTTTTGCTTGATTCATCACCATTGGTCTCCTACTGAAGAGCATGGAGACAATGTGTTTTTTGATTTGAATGAAACAAGTAGTAATCCAGCAGATTTTGTTTATCCAAGCTTTCAGATACAAGAATTTCTTGCTCAAAATATAGGAAATTACTTAATTCCTACACAGAAAAACTTGCCAACCAATACTTTACCTAATCTATTTACAAGTGCTTCTACGACCTATGAATTGCTATCTCATGTAGCTACGCAGCGTGAGGATGGGACTATAGCCCTTGTCGTTTTAAATAAAGATGTAGTACCGCATACGCTTGATATTCTATTGAATAACAACTGTATAAATACTGCTACGTTAAAAGTATTGGAAGGAGAAAGCTTTGTGGACGAATACATGGAGTTATTGCCTCCTGTCAATCTTTCTTCTCTAGACAATGTAACGTTTCCAGCTACTTCCCTTTGTGTTCTAGAATTGACGCTAGGAGATAGTGGAAAGAATAAAACGGCATCGGATATTCAATTCAAGGAATCTATGGCGAAGAAGTTCTGGGGAGAAGATGAGGAAGGAACTAGTACTAGTGTATTGATAACCAAAGCATTTCCAAATCCTACTTCTAGCCAAATTACACTTGAATTATCGTCTACAAAGGAGCAAAATAGCCGTGCTTATTTGTATAACATTCTAGGCGAAAAGATAGCAGAAAAATCCTTGTCCTTTAATACAGGAATAAACACCGTTGACTGGAAGGTCAAGGATTTACCGTCTGGTGTCTATTTTATTTCCTTAGAAATGAATGGAGAACGTGAGACGATACGGTTTGTGAAGGAGTAAATTTTTTGTTGATAGTTTATTATTGTTTTCAATGACCTGACACTACTTTGATTTTTAGCAGAAGGAAGTTCCGATTAGGAGCATTTTCCTTCTGCTTTTTTACTTCTCAGTATGTAATTGCTTGATTATGTTAGCTTTAGAGTGGTTGCGGGGTCGGTACGATGTACCTTACGTTTCTCGCTCTTTATTACCTCGCGCTTTCGCACGAGGCTACAGGCAGGGTCGCCCCGCTGGGGCATTTCAATTTTCGCAAGCGAAAATTAGGCTAAAAGTCAGCACTTTAGGGCTTAACTTAACAGCATTGCTCTCTCCCTCACACACACTCTCACGCTCACACACAACACAATAGAAGAAGAGAACGGCTAGACGACTGCCAAAACACAAATCTTTTTCCCATTGAAAATAATCTCTTCTCCTTGCTTTTTACCGCGTAAGGCTTGTCCTATAGGCGATTGGATAGAGATGGCATAGTAGCGTTCTCCTTCCAAGCGTAATTTCCCTGCGCTAATCGCAATATAAAAGGAGCCGGTATTTAGTTTGACCAAGCAGCCAGGTTGAACCTCTTGGTACGTTTTGGTTGGATTGACTTTAGCTAATTGTTCTTTTAGTTTTAGCGCTTCGGCTAGTTGTAAGGCGTTTTTTTGTTTTTCTAACTGCATCATGGCGCGGCCTGTTTCGTACTTATCGCCTGCACTACTTTTTGTTTCCTCATTCGCAGCACGCTGGGCTTCCTCCATTGCTGCCTGAGCATTCATGATTCGCTGGGTGACATAGGCCAAGCATAAATGATGCAATTGTTGTTTTATAGCAGTAGTTGACATAGCCTTTTAGCGATGGTTGTTGGAGAGGAGGTTTTAAATCAATTTTTATAGATTGGCCATGCTTTTTGCTAGTTGAGCTGCCACTTTTGCATTGTTGTACACCAGTTGAATATTAGAGCGAAGACTTTCTCCCTTGGTCAATTCTTTGATGTGGCTCAGCAGAAAAGGAGTGATTTTTTTGCCACTAATATTTTGTTGTTTGGCTTCATTGAGAGCAAGTGCAATAGCCTGATCAATAGCCCCTATCGGCATTTCAAATTCAGAGGGGATGGGATTGGCAACAATAACACTGCCTTCTAGGCCCATTTCCCATTTCATACGAATCGCTTTGGCCAATTCTGCGGTACTATCTATCCGATAATCCACATTAAAACCACTTTCTCTAGTATAAAAAGAAGGAAATTCATTGGTTTGATAGCCAACTACTGGTACACCGTGCGTTTCTAGGTATTCCAAGGTCAATCCAATATCCAAAATTGATTTTACACCAGCACATACTACGACAACATTTGTTTTTGCAAGTTCTTGGAGATCAGCAGAAATATCCATGCTTTTACTTTCCGTTTCTCGATGCACACCGCCGATACCACCAGTAGCAAAAACCGTTAAGCCAGCCATTTTTGCAATAAGCATGGTGGCTGCAACGGTGGTAGCCGCATCCTCTTTTTGAGCGACTAGAAAGGGAATATCTCTTCGGCTTGCTTTATGTACTTTCTTACCTTTTTGGGCGATATAATCGATCTCCTCTTCACTCAAGCCTACCCTCAATTGCCCTCCAAGTATAGCAATAGTAGCAGGTACAGCGCCTTCTTCACGTACGAGTTGTTCAACCCGTAGCGCAGTTTCCTTATTTTGAGGAAAAGGCATTCCATGGGCAATGATGGTAGACTCTAATGCTACTACAGGTTGCTCATTTTCTAGGGCTTCTAGTACTGGAGGTGCTATTTGTAGATAGTTGGTTAACATAGGCAAAGTAAGAACTAATGATTGATGAATTGCGAAGTATATGGTGAAGGTTTTTCTTTGAGGAAAAAGTAAATGGAATTCCTTTTTTTATTTCCTACGCGCTAGTGGTTCAACTCATAAGTATTGGATAGTTTAGCCGTAGCTACCTGACCGATGAGCAACGCAGTATAACGGAAAAATAACAAGCTTAAAACTGCCTAGAACTGATGAGTTGAACCACTAGCTTTTAATACTAGTGATAATAGATTCAATATCAAGTTTTTGTTGCTCCCCTGATTGCATGTCCTTAAAGGTCAATAAGCCTGATGTTCGTTCTTGTTCTCCTACAATAATGATGAAAGGAGCCTTTCGCGCATTCGCATATTTCATCTGCTTCTTGAACTTGACGGGTTCAGGATATAACTCAGCATTAATCGCTGCTTTTCGTAGTTTTTGTAGCGCACCAAAAGCATAGTCGTGGCTTTCTTGATCAAAAGCTAATAAAATGACTTGAATGCTATCTGCCGAAGTGTCAGGAAAGAGCTTAAGTTCCTCCATGACATCATAAATACGATCAGCACCAAAAGAAACCCCTACGCCCGGCACGTCTTTCATCCCAAAAATACCCGTCAAATCATCATATCGACCACCGCCCCCAATACTTCCCATCTTGGCGTCATTTGCAGAGACTTCGAAGATGGTTCCCGTGTAGTAAGTTAGCCCACGAGCCAAGGTAATATCAAAGATTACTTTGTTGGTCAATTCTACCTTATCCAAGTAATTGAAAACGGTGGAAAGTTCTTCGCAGCCCTTAGTACCTACTTCACTATCAGCAAGTAAAGGTTTCAGATTATCAAGGTTTTTTGCTTGCAAAATCGCCTCTACCTTGGCGACTGATTCTTCGCTAATAGCATGGCCAAGCATTTCTTTGCGTACCCCTTCAATTCCGATTTTATCCAGTTTATCAATGGCAATGGTCATGGCCATAAATTGGTCGCTAATCCCTGCTACTTCTGCAATACCCGCCAAAATCTTACGATTACTAATCTTTATAGTGACATTGACCCCCAAACGAGCAAACCCCTCATCATAGATTTGAGTTAGTTCTACTTCATTCAAGAGGGAGTTGGTACCTACGACATCTACATCACATTGATAAAACTCTCGATAGCGGCCTCGCTGAGGACGATCCCCGCGCCACACGGGTTGAATTTGATAGCGTTTGAAAGGAAAGGTAATGTCATTTTTGTGCATGACAACATATCGCGCAAAAGGAACGGTTAGATCATAACGCAATCCTTTATCACAAATTTGTGTAGTCAATTTCTTCGCATTGTCCAAGGCCGTAGCCTTTTTCAAAAAATCACCTGAATTAAGGACTTTGAATAGTAAACGGTCTCCTTCTTCTCCATATTTGCCGGTGAGGGTAGACAATTTTTCCATTGTCGGAGTCTCAATTGGCTGATAACCATACTTTACAAATACTTTACGTAAAGTAGAAAAGATATAGTTTCGTTTATTGACTTGTTCAGGCGAAAAATCGCGTGTTCCTTGTGGTATACTTGGTTTCATGTGTAATGCACTAAAAATAAATGTTTCAACGCCGCGTAGTTTGCCAACGTCTTAGAAATTTTCCTTGTCTTAATCAAACATGCAAAGTTAAGTGATAGTTCCCTATAAAAAAAACATATGGCTGTTAAGCTGAAAGGAAGAAGTCAAGAGTTTTCTACGCTTCGCTTGAAAAGACATGTTGACAAAGGACATAATACGACAAAGGACAAAGGACATAATACGACAAAGGACAAAGGACATAAGACAAAGGACAAAGGAC
>JAHDHB010000357.1 GCA_020631545.1 Saprospiraceae bacterium
GTGTCCTGCCTCAGTATGATTTGAAATTTTATGCTGATTTATTTCGTGCCATCAAAGCACACCGACCTGAATTGCATGTAAAAGCACTAACGCCTGTTGAGTATCATTATATCTTTAAGAAAGGTAAAGTTTCCTATCGTGAAGGCATGAAAATGATGATAGAAGCGGGTTTGGATTCTATGCCAGGCGGTGGAGCAGAGATTTTTCATCCTGAAATTCGGGATCAAATAGCAGGGGGGAAATGTAATGCAGAGCAATGGTTAGAAATTCACCAGATTTTGCATGAAGAAGGAAAACGTAGTAATGCTACGATGCTTTATGGACATATTGAGCAGTTTTCTCACCGTGTGGATCACATGGAACGTTTACGCCAATTGCAAGATAAGACAGGCGGTTTTCAGACTTTTATTCCGTTGAAATTTAGGAATAAAAATAACCAGATGTCGCATGTTCCAGAAAGTACGATTATTGAAGATTTACGCAACTACGCTATTGCACGAATTTACTTAGATAATTTCAAGCATATCAAGGCTTATTGGCCAATGATTGGCCGTTCTACTGCACAACTTTCTTTGGCTTTTGGCGTAAATGATATTGATGGTACAATTGACGATACCACCAAAATTTACTCAATGGCTGGTTCGGAGGAGCAATCCCCTACCCTTTCTACGAAACAATTGGTAGAAATGATAAAGCGAGTTGGAAGAAAACCTATAGAGCGAGATACCGTTTACAATGTCGTGAAGGATTATTCGGATCATGTTTTTCCTGATGAGGTGGTCTATAAAGGGTATACTTCGCTTCCTGTAATTCAATAATTTTTAATGGAGAATTGCAACAAAGAACACAAAAATTTGTACGTACAGATATTTGTTGCTAAGTTCATATAAGGAACAGCAGTGAAACGAATTGAAAATGAAGGAGATATATTTTATTCGGCATGGCCAAACGGATTACAACAAGAAACGTATTGTCCAAGGATCTGGAGTAGATTCATCCTTGAATGCGGATGGTATTCGGGAAAGCTTGGCCTTCTACGAGAAGTACAGGAACATACGCTTTGAAGCCGTGCTTACCTCTGCCTTAAAACGTACGAAAGAAACAGTTAATTTGTTTATTAACGAAGCAATACCGCACGCAGCTTTTGCTTCCATTAATGAAATAAATTGGGGTATCCATGAAGGCAAATCCCCCGAGCCAAGTACACACGATGAATATAAAGCTATGATAAAGGCTTGGAAAGAGGGACGACTAGATGAGCGAATTGAAGGAGGGGAAAGCGCTGCTGAATTGGGTCAAAGAACAAGTACTTTTATTGAGCAGCTTAAACAGCGTAGGGAATCGAAGATTTTAATTTGTTCACATGGACGAACATTACGTGCTTTACTTTGTTTGATGAAGGAAGAAGGCTTAGAACATATGGACAAATACAAGCACGATAATACAGGCTTAACGAAAGTCCAACTTCATCACGGAAAATTTGAGGTTTTATGTATTAATGACACCAGTCACTTACCTAACTAATTTATGAAAATTTCTGCTGTTTCATATCTGAATACAAAACCGTTTTTGCACGGTATTCAATCAAAAGGACTTGATAGTTTATTTGATTTAAGTCTTGATATTCCCTCGGTATGTGCTAAAAAACTCATTCAGGGAGAAGCGGATTTGGGCTTAGTGCCTGTTGCTGTCATACCTCATATTTCTACGCCATATATCATTTCAGATTTTTGTATTGGAGCAGAAGGCGCGGTCAAAACGGTATGTCTTTTCGCTGAAAAACCTATCCACTCCCTAAAACGCATATTCCTTGATTATCAGTCAAAAACTTCAGTTGAATTAACGAAAATTTTAGTAAAACAATACTGGAAACTAAATCCTGAATTTGTCTATGCTGAAAAAGGTTATGAGGATTCTATTCAAGGGGCTACAGGTGGCTTAATCATTGGCGATAGAGCTATAGGAATGGAAGAAAAATTCCCTTTTACTTATGATTTGGGAGAATATTGGACGAAATGGACGGGCTTGCCTTTCGTCTTTGCAGCCTGGGTCAGCAACAACTCCTTACCTAAAGATTTTATCAATCAATTCAACGAAGCGCTCCAATTAGGCATCAGTCATACGAAAGAAGTTGCTAAAAATCTACAAGCCTCCTACCCTACTTTTGATGTACATCAGTACTTTACGAACTATATTAGCTACAACATGGATAGCTTGAAAAAGAAGGCTTTAACGCTATTTCTTCATCATATTCAACAACAAACGGCTAATACAAGGAAAAAGGAATTGGTGTTTATATAGCTGAGCAAAAAAAGGATAGTACTGAAAGTAGTATCTTAGTCGATATTTAAACAAAAATAAAAATCCAACAGTGAAACTATCTATCCAAGATACCTTTAACAAAGAATTACCAGCTGATCCTGAGCTTAGTAATACACGTAGACAAGTACACAATGCTTGTTATTCCTTCGTTACGCCAAGAGTGCCGAGTGCACCAAAAATAATTCATTATTCCAAGGAAATGCTGAAAGCTATTGGCTTGACGGAGACTGATGCTGCTTCAAAGGAGTTTACACAAGTATTTTCAGGGGCGGAAGTACTGGAGCATACGGAGCCTTTTGCGATGTGCTATGCTGGACATCAATTTGGTGGTTGGTCAGGACAGTTGGGGGATGGACGTGCTATTAATTTATTTGAAGTAATACATGAAAATAAAAGATGGGCACTTCAATTAAAAGGAGCTGGCGCAACGCCCTATTCTCGCAGAGGAGATGGTTTTGCGGTCTTGCGTTCGTCGATCCGTGAGCATCTTTGCAGCGAAGCGATGTACCATCTAGGCGTACCGACTACACGCAGCTTGTCTTTGGCTTTGACTGGGGACAAAGTGCTTAGAGATGTCTTGTATGATGGTAATCCTGCCTACGAAAATGGTGCGGTAGTCTGTCGTGTTGCCCCTAGTTTTATTCGTTTTGGCAATTTTCAAGTATTCGCAGCACGTCAGGATTATAAAACGCTCAAGGAGTTGACGGATTACACGCTCACCCATTTTTTTCCTCATATCAAAGAGCGAAACAAGGAGGCTTATCTTCAATTTTACAAAGAAGTAACTCAGCGAACCTTGGAGATGGTCATCCATTGGCAACGATTGGGTTTTGTTCATGGTGTCATGAATACCGATAATATGTCTATACTTGGATTGACTATCGACTATGGCCCATATGGTTGGCTAGAAGGCTATGAACATGGTTGGACACCAAACACGACGGATGCTCAAGGAAAAAGATATCGGTTTGGAAATCAACCTAAAATCGCCTTATGGAATTTACTTCAATTAGGAAATGCCTTGTATCCTTTGATTGAAGAGGTATCGGGCTTGGAGGCTGTTTTAAAGTTTTATCAAGAAGAATATCCCAAAAAACGCTTGGAAATGTTTCGCCAAAAACTCGGATTACAGCAAGAACTTGAAGGGGATAAACAACTGAGTAATGAGCTTGAACGAATCCTGCACCTCGCAGAAACCGACATGACTATCTTTTTCCGAAATCTTGGAAATATTACGTTAGCAGATGATGTTAATGCTGCTTTCGATAAGATTAAGTTTGCTTTTTACAACTTCGATAATATCTCTGATGCTGTTAAACTGGAATGGAACAATTGGTTACAAGTATATTTAGACCGATTGAGAAAAGAAGGTTCTGAAAATTCAGACCTCCATCGAAAGGAAAGGATGAACAAGGTCAACCCCAAGTACGTTTTGAGAAATTACATGGCACAATTAGCTATAGATGAAGCAGATGCTGGTGATTATTCCTTGATAAATGAACTTTACACCTTACTAAAAAAGCCTTACGATGAACAGGCTGAATATGAAAAATGGTTTGCCAAAAGACCCGAATGGGCTAGACACAAAGTAGGCTGTTCGATGCTTTCTTGTAGTTCTTAATTTATCAAGAAATGATTTTACTAGGAAAGGGAACTAAAAAAGAATAGTTTACGTTTTATTTTTTAGTAAATTCGTAGTTAACAACTTATCATTGAACAATAAATATCATGACGGCCATAGCATTACTACAAGGAGATATCACTAAAATCGAAGCCGATGCGATTGTAAATGCGGCAAACAGTTCCTTACTTGGCGGAGGAGGAGTAGATGGCGCTATTCATCGTGCTGGAGGCTCAAAAATACTAGAAGAATGTCGTATGATTCGTGCCCGACAAGGGAAATGCGCCACAGGGGAAGCCGTTATCACTACCGCAGGAAATTTACCCGCTAAATATGTCATCCATACTGTTGGCCCTGTTTTTCAAAAAGAAAACCAAGTAAAGTTAGAAGCACTTCTGGCCAATTGTTATCACAATAGTCTTTCCCTCGCTGTTGAAAATCAATGTAAAACCATTGCTTTCCCCAATATAAGTACAGGTATTTACCGTTTTCCAAAACTAGCCGCAGCGCAAGTAGCCATTGCTACAGTACAAGCATTTATCACCAAAAGTACAACCTTAGAAAAAGTGATTTTTGTCTGTTTCGATGAAGAAAACCACACCATATACCATCAATTGCTTAAGGAATAGTACATTCTTATAGCCTACATCTATAATTATCTAAGCAATTAGCCATATATTTGGGGAATACTTCCTAATATACACTATAAAAGCATTCGATGAAGGCTCAACAAGTTGATTATTTGAACATCGGATTGATGATTATTGCACTGGTTTTAGCGATCAATCTTCCCTTCAAACTGTTTCTATTTTCATACGCCATTCTTGGCCCTTTACACTATTTGACAGAGATTGGTTGGTTGAAAAAACACAATTATTTTACCAAGCAAAAGTCAGATTATTACCTATTAGTTTTACTTTGCTTACTCGTCACCCTAGGCGTTCTAATTGCAGAATCAAGTCGATGGCCAGCGACTATTGAATTCGCTAAACGCCTAGAAAACTCCTTTGCTTGGCCTCTTCTCAATTTCATCCGAACATGGCAATCGGGTTTTGTATTTGTGGCCTTCATTACAGCCTTCTCTATCACCGTTTTTAATGAATGGAAATATCGAATTCTTTTGATTCTAGTAGCCTTTGTGCTTTCCATCTTTGTCTACAAAATGCCCTTTTATTTAATACTCTTCGGCATTTTTATGCCGACTATTTTTCATGTAAGCCTATTCACTGGTGCTTTTATGCTTTATGGAGCCTTGAAAGCCAAACACTTTTCTGGATATTTATCATTTGGCATTTTTATTTTATGTATGCTCTCCTTCTTTTTCATCAATTTTGATTCTACCGCTTTAAATTTAAGTAACTACATCAAAGAAAGCTACATAAAAAGTAATTTCCATTTTGTAAACGACGCTTTAATGAAGATTTTTAGCTTTGAAGAAACGGCTGAACGTTTTTCTTTTAATTCTGCACTTGCTATTCGAGTACAAGCCTTCATTGCCTTTGCTTACACCTACCACTATCTCAATTGGTTTTCCAAAACCTCTATCATTCAATGGCATAAAGTCCCCAAACAATGGATCGTCATCTCAGGCCTTATTTGGATTGCTTCTATCGCACTTTACAGCTATGATTACCGTATTGGGCTTATAGGCTTATTTTTCTTGAGTATGCTCCACGTATTCCTAGAATTCCCACTCAATCATCGCACCTTTATTTTTATTGGGAATAAGATACTTAGAAGGAGTAAATAATAACCCACACAAGGAGTGTTTCATACATCTTATATCCACGCTGTTTAGTTAATGAGTTAGTCGTGTTTTCCCCCATTGCGTCCTTAAATGCTCTTAAAAAGGTCTACGACCTCCTTCTATGCCCTTCTTCGTCCAAATCATTACGCCAAAACTTATAAGTCTTATATGCCTTATGTGGTTCAGAATACGCTACGTTTTTGCTAACGTGAGATAAGCAAAAAGGACAACCATTCTCGAAAAATGATTGTCCTTTCCATATTTTATGTATCGCTAAAACAAACGATTTATTTAGTCCTTAAAACACCACTAATTTGCGCGTAATCGTACTTTGTCCTGCTTGGAATCGAAGGATGTAAGTACCCGCAGCTAATCCCGTAGAATTGATCGCTATTCTATTAAATCCTTCTGATAAGGAATAATGCTGTTGTGCGACCTCTCTACCCATCAAGTCAAGTAGCATTACCGTTGACTCCAAATCCCTTTTTGAAAATATTTCCAATTGAACGCTATTGTTCGATTTAACAGGATTCGGATAGATACCGTATAAATCAAGCTCAGAATCAACATACACAAGATTTATCTTAGAATAAGTAGATTCCCCGTCAAAATCAGTCTGCTTAATTCTATAATAAGAACGACCTACCCAAGGAGAATTATGGGTATAAGCATACTTAAGCGGCTCCATGCTATTTCCAGCACCATTTAGCTGAGCAACTTCAATAAAATCAATCCCATTTCTACTACGTTCTATCGTAAAATAATCATTATTTACTTCAGAAACCGTAGTCCAAGATAATTCTACTTTTCTGGCTATAGCTCTAGCCTCAAAGCTTGATAGTTCGATAGGTAGTAGGATATCACAATTCGGGTAATCTATTGCACTGCTAGGTAGCGTTTGATTTTCTAAAATAGTACCGGATGTCCCTGCCGTGGCACCAGAAGTAGAATTTTCACAAGTAGAAGTTCCATTGACATTTCCAATGATATTTCGACCTGGTATACCTGGAGCAAGATCGATTGTAGCTAGAGCAGGCGTAGTACCGCTAAACTTAACGACACCACCAGCACCACCACCACCTGGGCCAAGACAACGAGGCACGGTAGCATAGAGATAGACAATCCCCCCATCGCCACCTTTGGCTTCCACAGAAAGGTTGCTGACGATATTATCGGTAACTAACTCGATAGTACCACCACCACCACCACCACCAGCGCCGTCGCCGCCACTAGTGTTAGGAGCACCATTACCATTTGAGCGGATAGCATAGCCATTACCACTTATCGAATTAGCGATAAGAATAATGATACCACCACCATTGCCCCCATTTGTTCCTAGGTTATTATTGCCATGACCAGCGCCGCCGCCACCACCAAGGAAAGAATTTCCAAGACAGCCTTGAGACCAACTTCCAACTCCAGGATGTACCCCTTTGCAGTTGAATAAATTAGCTTCACCATTATTCCCACCAATACCACCACCAGCACAATTTCCACCACCACCACCACCAGCATTGTGGTCATTTCCACCACCACCACCATTAGCCATAGCACCTTTGCCATAACCAAAAGCAGCTCCTTCATCCGCAATACTTTTTCATACCTCCTTCATTAGAATTATTGT
>JAHDHB010000358.1 GCA_020631545.1 Saprospiraceae bacterium
TACTCAAGAGTAAGGTGATAGTAAAAGACTTCATTGTAGTTGAGAGTTAAGAGTTTTTCCCGTCAGGACGATTTAGTCATAAAGGAACTTATATGCTCTTATGTTTCTTATATGGTTCAAAATAAACACTAGACGAGCATATTCTCGAAGCCAACGGTAAGTACTTCATCATCTTGCAAACGCTGCGCTAGACCTTTCGTTCTAGGTACTTCGTAATGGAAGAAGAACTTCATTGTATGGATTTTGCTTTGCAAGAAGTTTAAATCATCTCCTGCGGCATTGCCTTGGTCTATTTGCTTTTGTGCCTCAACGCCTTGTTTTAACCACTGCCAAGCGATGGCAATAAGGCCGAACAGTTCCATATAGAGATTGGCATCGGCCAAAAATAATTCAATTTCGCCTTGCATGGCTTTCCCTGTCAAATGCATGGTGACTTGTTGCAATTGCTCCATTTCTTTCTTCAACAGCTTCGCGTAGGGCTTAAGTGCTTCGTATTTAAAGGCTTCTTCGACGGTTTTATTGACTTCTTGGAAGTAGGCCATGGCGGCTTTGCCTCCCTTCATCACGACTTTACGGCCTAGGAGATCCATGGATTGAATGCCTGTCGTTCCTTCGTAAATGGAGGTGATTCTTATATCTCTGAGCATTTGCTCTAAGGGGAAATCTTCTGTATAACCATAACCGCCAAAGCATTGGATGCCTGTAGAGACGGATTTTATGCCTTCTTCGCTAGGATAAGTTTTTACAACAGGGGTAAGGAGATCAAGCAATAATTGGTGATGTTCACGTTCTTCTCCATCTCCTACTTTACTCAATTCAAAGGAGCGAGAAGCTTCGAAAACCAAGGACATACTGCCTTCCATAATAGCTTTTTGGTACATCAACATGCGTTTCACGTCGGCATGTTCAATGATAGCGATTTGTGGTTCATGCACATTTTTGGCATCGATTTTTCGTCCTTGTTTACGCTCTTTTGCATATTGTAAAGAAGCGTAATAGGCTGCTGATGAAATAGATGCGCCCATAACGCCAACGGCAATCCGAGCGCTATTCATCAACTGAAACATGTACTTCAAGCCTTTGTTGGGTTCGCCAACTAAGTAGCCATGACAGTTTTCTTTTTCACCAAAGATAAGGTGCATGGCGGGAGCTGCTTTTTGCCCCATTTTATGATAAACACCAGCAGGAATTACGTCATTATCCACTAATTCTCCCTTAGCATCTTTCCTGTATTTAGGTACGACGAAGAGGGAAATGCCTTTTGTTCCAGAAGGAGCGCCATCGATACGAGCTAGGAGTAAGTGGATTACATTTTCGGAAAAATCATTATCCCCAGCAGAAATAAATATCTTTTGTCCAGTGATTTTGAAGGAGCCATCATCTTGAGGTGTGGCTGTAGTGGTCAAGTCAGATAGCGAACTACCGGCATCGGGTTCCGTCAAGGCCATGGTGCCTAGCCATTCCCCATCGTACATTTTCTCCAAGTACTCGGCCTTTAATTCTTCTGAACCAAAGGATTGAATGAGTTTTGCTGCGCCCGTCGTTAGCTCAGAATAAAACATAGCACCGTTGTTGGCTGCTTGGAAGATAAACTCTCCTGCTACTCTTACCATGGAAGGTAATTGCATTCCGCCATATTCTTCAGGTACGATTGCTCTTGTCCAACCACTTTCGGCCATCGCTTTTACGATATTTGGAATTTGTGGATGGACTTTGGTGACGCCATCGAAAATATCGGGTACGTGCTTGCGATCCATTGTTTGGTAGAAAGGATGTAATTCCTTGTCTCCTATTTGTTTGGCTGTATCAAGCATGATGTCAAACATTTCTGGATCATGCTGTTTATAGTGGTCAAAATTCTTGGTGAAGTAAGCTACATCATGCACATCGTGCATTAAGAAACGTAAATTTTTAAGACTGATGTATTCGGTTGCCATATTCAAGCGTTCAATTTTAGAATGACGAATTAGGAGTTGTAACGTTGGCTTTAGCCGACATGTTGCGATTGTACGTTTACGGAACAACATGTCGGCTGAAGCCAACGTTACTTTTCAAGCGACAGCGTCGGAAACGCTGAGTTCCTAATTGTTGTAAAAGAGTGATTTGTTGGGTGTTCTAGCCATATTAGAAGAGGCTTTGCCAATTAATTTACCGTTTTGATTGGTCAATAAACACTCTACATTAATGACGTTTCGGCCTTTTCGGACGATGGAGGCTTTAGCGGTAATGGTATCTCCGATTTTAGCAGAAGACAGAAAATCTACGACTAAATTGATCGAAGTGTACATGTATTCATTGTTCAAACTAAAAGTGGCAATGCCAATAACTTCATCGGCCATCAAGGACAAGACGCCGCCGTGTAGGGTTCCTACGGGGTTGGTCATCGCTTTAAGAACCTCAAATTCTACCGTGATTTCTCCCGGTTCCGCATCTATAAGCTTTCCGTTCAACCAATTTCCCGCAGGAGAAGGCGATTGACCGGGCTGCTGTATGCGTAAATACTCAACAATAAGATTGGACATTTACTTCATTTTATTGATTTGGGTACATTGGAAACCCAAAAGTTTTTTGCAGTACCAAAACTAAGCAATCTACTTAACTTCTAATAATTGTGAAAGGAAAAAGTTTTTTATTGTGCTGTTGGTATTAACTGATAAATGATCTTGTTGGGCAAAATGGAGGTTGTTTGGTACACTTTAATAGTGTTTGGTGGAAAAAGACTCTTTTCCTGAGTGTTGAACCACTAGTCCTTCATCCTGATATCATCATTAGTAGAAGGCTAAGCTCACAATCAAGGCACATTCACTAGATATCGTAGACGACTTATTTGATGAAAGTTAGTTGCTGGTTGCTAAAACTTTATGAAAAAATATAACATGGATTAAGTCGATTATTTGAAATAAAGGTGTATTTTTGCCATTAATTTCTGATTAAAAATGAAGCGTCTATGCGGAAGTCCTTGATTTTACTAGGTTGGCTGATTTTATTAACATTTTTGGGGTGTCAAAAACAAGAAGTGGAAACACTAGATACGCCTTCAAATGAGGTGGCTTTTCGTCTTCCTTTTTCCGAAGATGATTTTACAACGGCTATGAAAAGTACGGCTGTTGAACGTTTGGCTCATTACGATAGTATGGCCATTAAGCTCGGGGAATCTACTTCGCTACAGCGTTGGGGGAGAGTCGACCTTAATTCCTTGATGCGTTATGAAACCAAGGAGGGACATCCGTTATTCCTTGCGCCTATGCGCCATGTGCGAGACAGCTCTTTGCTTCATTATTTAGTTGGATATTGGGACGAAGAAGCTCATTTTTATTTCCTTCATCCTGAACGATATATTAGCTCAACTACCTTGAGTGGAACGGTGTTGACGGAAGTGTTTTCTCATTTTGTGGCGGAAGAATTGCCTTTGTTGGGCTATCGCTATGAATTGCCTGAATGCTTTGTGCAGGTACCTTGTAGTGGGATAGAAATTATGTGCATCAAGGAAATTGATTGTGACTACGGTAGCGGAAGTGGAGGTTTTCCTGGTGGTCCTGGAGGTTTTCCTACTGGTGGTTCTGAGGAAGGAGGTAGTACGGGCGATTCAAACAGTCCTCCGAGTACTAGTCCTCCAGAGGATGATGTGGAGGTTGAAATTGATCGTTTGGAGGAAAAAATGCTTCGCTTTTTAGCTGTTGATTTGATTAATACCTTGAATTTAGAGCATAATGCGGATGAAGTGGCTGCGACGCTTGATGTAGAATGTCTTAGTCTTACCAATCAATTTGATTGTGCTTATCAGAGCTTTGCGAATAGTGTAGTGAATTCTGTACAGCTAAATTCGCAACAGCGCGATTGGTTGATCAATATGCCCAGTGCTTTGGGGGATGCGGCGAACCTTATTTTGGGGAATCCTGATCATTTAGAAGAAGTCTCCAAGGCACTGGCGATAGTAACTGATTTACAAACCAATGGTGATTTTTATTCTCCAGAGTATATCAATACGGTTGTAGCGTACGAAGATGGGAATCCTGTTATAATTAACGTGCTTTACACCATAGAGTGTGTTAATATTCGATTAGAAAATCCTGGATGGAGTGATTTTAGAGTTTCGAGTACGGCGATGTTCAATATTATTCTAGAAACGTTGCATATTGGGTTAGATGCGATAGGAATGATTCCCGTAGCAGGCGAAGTAGCGGACTTGACGAATGGGGTCTTGTACACCATTGAGGGGGATGGAATTAATGCGACTTTAAGCTTTGCTGCGACTATTCCCTTTGCTGGTTGGTTTGCTACTGGGGCGAAATATGCTCATCGGAAAATAATTGGGACATCAGGTTGGACGATTACGTTAAAATATATAGTAGAACCTACGGGAAACATCCTTTTTGGTCGTAGTGGACAACTAAAAACGGTACTCAAACCTCCAGCAAATCACCAAGCGCATCACATTATCCCTTGGCAGCATCGAAGTAATCCTGTGGTACAGGCAGCAGCGAAGGCAGATTTTCATATGAATGATTTTCCAAATGGAATTGCGGTGCATGTTTCTAGGCATAATGGGAGCCATCCTAGCTATAGTGCTTATGTTCAGCAGCAATTATTAGCAATCGAAGCAATTTGGGGAAGCAATTTAACACCACAAATTGCTCGACAAGAGCTAACTACCTTGCTTTTGAATTTGCGCTCTAAAATTGTAAACAATCCAACTACACCAATAAATAACCTCTTTTAATGAAGATAACACACCAAATCAATATTGACCCAGAAGCTGTAGGAGCTTGTCCACAAAGTGAAGGTATGATTTCTGGATATAATTATCTAGCACCGAATTCGATTAGGAAGATTGATTATAGTAAAAAGATCGATTTTCCATTAAACTTGGATAGTATAAGAATGGCTCATAGAGCCAAATGGGTCGATATTGTTAATTCTGTAGTGATTAATTCATTGTGTTCGAAGATTATTTCGAAAAGATTGATGGACATTCTTGAGAATTTCAGACTCCCAGCGCATCAGATTTTTGATGCTGTATTAAAGAAAGGGAAAATAGTTAAAACATACTCTTTCTTTTATATTTATGAATTTGGGCAGGATTATATCGACTATGAAAAGAGTGAGTTTTTTATAGGCCGCTCTTTTGGAAGCAGAATCGAATCTATTGAAATAAATACTCAAGAAGAATATAAGAAGGCTAAAGCTACTACACCTCTGCCTCTTTTTGTAAGTATAGATAAACTCGTGTTACTGAAAGAGTGTCCTTATGATATGATTCGACTTTATCAAGGAGCGACAGGTTATTATATCTCTGATCGATTAAAAAATGCAATGGAAGAAGCTGGTTGTGTAGGAATTCGATATATCCCAATCGAAGATGTCTCAGATGATCCAGAACGTGCTAGTGAGCTTCGAAAAGCTCGACTTTTGCTAGAGCAAGAAGGGAGATGCTAGTTAGCAAAGGTTTTGTTAAGCTAAGGAGAGTATGTCTTTAGTTGACTTATAGTCTGATGATTAAGAATCAGGCACAAAATTGATTTTATCATGAATATTTTGGAGAAATTACAAGAAGAGGCGGATAAGCAGATAGCGCTTATGGCCAATTTTGATGTTGACGTTTATTTGGAAGCCAATGCAAAATATCAAGAGAAATTCGTTTGCATAGACGGTAGTTTGACAAAGGAAGAAGAAAGAGAACTTCAGCAAGAAATAGCGGAACATGTTCCAACTAGAGAAGCGATGAAAGGGCTTGCAAACGATTTAAAGAACGTAAAACAGCGATACGACAAGCTTATGGAAGCTGTGGTGAAGGATCTAAAAGCAAGCGAAATTCCAGAAAGGGCTTCTAAATGCCATGAAATTCAATTTGTAGATTGTGGGTACTCGGAAAATGAATTTGGTATTCATTTTTTGAATGATAAAGGGGAACATATTTTTAAAGAAAATTATACCAATAAATTTCCCGTGATATCCAGTTTGTTGCATTTTGATACGCATGATGAAGTGGGAGGCGAAATCGAGGCCTATTTTGATAATATCGACTTTTGGACTGTTTTGGAGGATTTTGCTAATGCTCAAAAGAGTTTGCTTTGGGCCAAGGCTTTACAGTTAGTGTTGGATGGGGATTGTAAATGCCGATTCCGTTTTATAACGCCAAATTTAGATGAGATTTTGATTTATTAGAAGAGTTTGCTTTGAACTTAAGTGTTTTGTTTAGATGGTCTTAGCGCTTAAATTTTTAGTTTGTAGCTTTTTTAATGTGGATTCTTATAAGATAAGAACCAACTAGTCTTTCTTACAATACACCCAAGAAATCACGACTCGAAATCCATCAGGATCCAAAATCATGACGCCATTCTGTTCCCAATAGGAATTCTGTGGTTTGATGAGTTCCAATTCATTTTCGACAATTCTTTTGAGAACAGCATCATACTCCGCTTGTTCTTTAGGATAAAAAACTAGGATGTCGTCTACATCAAAAGAATGTTGTGCTTTATCATCCGATTGGGTGAATTCTAAGTGCCAGTTTTCGCCCTTTTTTCCTAGGAAAACGCCGCTGTAACTTCCGTGCTTGTCGAAATGCCCAAGTTTGTCTAAACCGATGATGTTGGTGTAGAATTTTGTGATAGCTTGTATGTCATTGGTATGTCTTGCTGCTCTGAAAATCATGGTGTTTTGGGGTTTATCCTAGATAAAAAATTAAGGGATTTAATTCAAGATACTTCTTTCTTTTCACTTATCAAAAAAAACACCCAAGGAACGAAGCCGCTTGGGTGCAAGGTGAAAATGGAAGATATTTATTCTTTGAGTACAGGCCAGAAAGTAGAGCGATAGACAACTCTTAACTACAACCTCCTAACTCTTACCTAAAAAAACTATTTTTTAACAAGGCGTAGTACCTCTCTTTCTTGGTTACTACCAGCGATTTGGACTAAGTACACGCCAGCAGAGAAGTATTCTATTGCTAATTCAAAATCATTGACGCCAATTTCGAGTTCCAAGGGGCGAGAAAGAACAAGCTTTCCTGAAATATCGTAGATATTCATGGTGACGATTTCGTTGAAATCACTGCCTAAGTATAGCGTTCCTTCTCCTTTTATAGGATTAGGAAAAACGGAAAGCGTATTCGATTCAATCGGAGCAGTCACTTCAATGATATCACTATACGTGAAGTTGCCATCTACGTCCATTTGCTTCAATCTGTAGTAGTTGACACCTAGGGCGTAGAGTTGATCTAGGTGCTCATAAGATTGTGGTAAAACGCTTGTTCCTGCTCCTTGTACAATGCCTATCTCTTCAAATCGAAGACCATCCGTACTA
>JAHDHB010000359.1 GCA_020631545.1 Saprospiraceae bacterium
TGGTGTTCGCGGCCTGCTTTGCTAGTTTGTGAGCCAATTTTTATTAAATCGGACTTGGGGTCTTCGCAAATTTCCTGCTTCTTGCCATTGATGTATTGGTCAGCGGTGAGCTGGAGTTTTGCGTCGATATTGACGATTCCTTTGCTTTGCCTACTGCTAGGAGCAAGGAGTTGGTCTATTGAGCGCAGGGAGGTTTGTGCACTTAGGTTTAGCGTTAATAATAGGATTAGTAGGTTGCCAAGAAGTGTTTTTGTTTTCATGTTGGTTATAATTAAAAGAATCCTTACTCCAAATAGTATTTTGGAGCAAGGTTAAAAATGTTTATTGGATAAACACCAATTGATTGACTATGAGTTTTTTATTAGCTTGAGATAAGCTATACTAAAAACGATAGATAGAACAAATCACCCCCACAAAACATTAATTTTATATATTTTTATAAAACTAACTAATTGTAACAAGTAGGGTTGTATGACGGTGGATTAGGAGTGCCATTGTATCCTCTTTGCTCTACAGTCACTCTTGTACATCCAACATAAATATACCCAGATCTTTGTGGACCATAATTGCGGGTAACACTGTAATGAACAGAATTTCCTGTTGAATAGGTAGTCGTTTTAAGTTTGATCCAGCTCTTGTTAGTTAGTACACTGCCACTGCCGTTATGATTATTACAAATACCAAATGAGCTATTAACTGCTGAACGGGTAGGTATGTATTGGTAAATACCACTATTTATTCTTACATAACATCTTTGCTCTTGACTTTCATCCGAAGGAACTTCCAGTTCACTAGATACTTCTGTATCTACTACATTTTCTAAGAGTACTTGTTCTTTTTCACAAGAAACTAGCATACCCACCATAACAAAAAGCATGGCGATTTTACTTAAAATTTGAATTACATTATTTGTAATCATTGTTTAAAATTTAAGGTTAAAAAATATTTGGTTAAAAAAATAAATACAAAATCTAAAGCCCATCTAAATCATCCTCAATACCAGCAATAAGCCGACGTACGCCCTCCAAATCCTCTTCCGTAATGAGTTTTTCAAGCAGACGAAATCCCTCAAGATCATCTTCTATCCCAATTAATTCTTGGCTGTGAAAAAAACCTAACTCTTCGTCAATTACTATCCCTACAAGAAATCCCGCTTGTTCTTCGCCAACTATCTCAATGCTAATAGGTGACTGAGCGAATATAAGCCCTTGCATGATCAAGAATAGCATAGCAAAATTTAATCGGATTGATTGGAGCCAATCCCAATTGTTTTTTCGTGTCATAACTTGTTTATTTTTTGTGTTATCAACTAATAACAACCACAATATCGGGGCAAAAAAACAAAGCTCTTGGACGATTTTTCGAGTCTGTCCTGCTCCGATTTTCTAATAAAAGATAATGTACAGGGGGAGAGGTGGAACAATAAAACTTTTGAAAACAAGCAATTACTATCAAAATGGCATCGTTTTTACTAAGCAAGGGTGAATTAACAGCTTTTGTAACGGGCAATTGGATGGACGATATTTCGAGGCTGTCCTGTTTTTTCTTATTTTTAGTTTTTTTCAGAAAAGACACATTTATTTATTTCAATGTCTATAGTTTATGTTTTAAGTACTTTCTATAAAAACCGCCACCATGGAAAACTTAAAATTTGTCAACCTGCTCCTTTTATTACCCAAGATTCAAATGGAGCAGTTCGCTGCATATGCCATGTATGAGCTCAAAAAAACTAAGGAAAAACAACTACTTGATTATTTGGTAATGCGAATCGCCAAAGGCAAAGCGTTGAATAAAAAAGAATTATTAGCCATACTTGAGTTAAAAGAAGGCGAGGAACGAAAACTAACTAGGGTATTTTCTCGGTTTACGGAAATCCTAGAAGGCTTCATCGCTGCAAAGGAATTGACGAAAAAAGATCGGAAGGATAGCCAATTGATACAGCATTATCTTTTATTGAAAAAACTAAAAGGAACCGGACAGGAGCAATTGTTCCTTCAAACTTATAGAAAGGCAGAACGCTATATAAGTACAATTAATAAAAATGATACTAGACAACAGATTTTTTCTCTTGCTCTAGCCCATGAAGTATATTTTCATCCTCATGTAGATTTAGCGCCTCCTTCTTCCCATAAATCCACTCTCCGCTTAAATCATATCGGTGACTTAATGGATTTGTTAGAGCGAGTACATTCCATCAACACATTGCAGTATGCCGCTGTGATTTTGTCTAGGAAGCAGATTTTCGATGCTGGAGTTCCTATCCAGCTAAAAGAAGAAATTGAGCGTTTAAAGTATCCTTCAGATGAGCATTATTTGACAATGGTTTATTCTGAAATCATAACCCTTTATTATGATTTTGAGGAAGGACTTTATTTTGCACTAAAATCATTGATTCTTCAAAATCTTCTTCAACTCCCTTTTCACGAGCAAGATATACTATTCCGTCATTTGATAAACCTAACAGCACATGCTATTCGACTCAATAAAACATTCCTTAATGATGCGCTAGAAATTTATGATTTTGGAATCGAAAACGAGTTCTTCCTCAAAGATGGCTACTTGGTAAAAGAACACTTGATAAACTATATAAATGTAGCTTGTGAATTGGGAAAAACTGATGAAGCTAAGGTATTTTTAGCAAAGAATAAATCAAAATTGCCCCCCTCAATACAAGACCAAGTAGTCACCTTGTGTAGTTCGAGCATTTTAATAGCAGAAAAAGATTACCAAGCTGCCTTTATTTTACTGTTGTATATTAATTTCATTGACGTTGAATTGCGTATAACTGGCCGCTCAAACAGAATCAGAGCATGTTATGCTTGGCATATGACGACTAAGGAAGATATGGTGGTAGGAGAAAAGAAGGATGTTTTTATAAAAGATGAGTTAGATAGTTTTAGAAATGTCCTAAATAGGCTTGGGAATAACAAAAAAATTTCGAAAGAACGGCTAGAAGCAAATCATTGTTTTAGAAAAATTGTTCTAGAAATGGTCAACCATATTGGTACGCTAGACAAATCGAGTGTAAAAAAATCGTTGAGGAAAAAGCTTCAAAACCAGAAAAAAGTAGCTTGTCGAGCTTGGTTGCTTGAGCAAATTGATAAAATGTGAGTTAGCCATTCGAGCTCAAGCAAATGACCAACTCCATCAAAATATCTATTTCACCTCAATTTGCTTGACACGTTTACACCCTTTGGTCGTAGAACTTACGATTAGCACATAAGTTCCTTGCTTCCATCCTTCTGTAGAAAAAGACCATTCAGGCTGTTTGCTCTCAAGTAAAGGAGATCTATCCTGCATTTCCCCTTTTTGATTCAAGACGATTACTCTAATTTGTTCACAGCCCTCTGTCTTGACAATCCAATCACTCTTGGAAAAACCTTGGATAATGTCAACACTAACGCCAGCCGCAAAAGTAGGTGTTGTATTTCCTAAAGGACTTATTGTTGCGGTTCCTAGAGTGGGAAGAAAAAAAATCATTTGGACAATGAAAAGCAATTTAAAAATTAAGTTGTTCATAATAAATGGGATTAAAAGTTGAGGAATAAGCACCAAATGACTGTTTTTAGGTTAGGTTCAGACATAGAAATCCCCTACCAAATCATTTGGCTTTTTTAAAGTCAGCGCTTAATAAAAAATTAAACTGGTGTATTACAGAACCATTCAGACTACAAACTAAAACCTGACATCCAGCATTTTGAACATCAAAAACAAGCAGCGAACGTTCTTCATGTAAACCTTTTTATCTAGTAAGCTATCTACTAGAATTACTAGTAATGTTTTTCGTTAAAACAATAGTTTAGTTTCACAGGCTAAACCAACCATTTGTCTCCGTTTTAACTACAAAAGCAAATGTAGACCCAATATGGGGTTAATGCAATAATTCCTCAAGTTTAAACTTAGCCATAAAATCAAATTTTCACATTTTATTTTTAAGACTATTTAAAAGAAATATTATCCTACTCTCAATAAAAATCAATTCGATTTACAATAAAAAACTTACTTTTAACTGTCGTCAAATAATATAAACGATCATTAAAAAATTACTTTTTCTTTTATTTTCACATTTTTTAAAAAACAAATTGAATGAAAACACGAAAAAAGAACCGACTAATTTCCATTTTAAAGACACTTTCCCCAGAAGAAATGATACGATTAGAGGAAATGATTTACTCCCCTTATTTTAATAAAGACCCAAAATGTATAGAGCTTTGGAAGGTTTTAAAAACTTACGCACCAGAGTTTGATAGCCCGAATTTATACAATCAACAACTATCAGAGCAATTATTCCCTGATAAGAAAAAAACAGCGTCTACTTTAAGTGCAGTCATGAGTAAACTCCTTGGTTTAATCAACGAACATTTTGCCCTAGAAGAGCTCTCCAAACGTAAATATTATAAACGATATTTAACGATGAAAGCGCATCTAAAACGCGATAACAAACTACCAACATTTGTATAAGGAAACAACAGGTACGATGATGAAAAATCAAACCCAAAAAGACATGAACTTCTATTATGAAAAAGCGCTTATAGAACACGATCAACTTTGGTATCTAGGCAAAGAATTAAAGAGAAATAACCCTAAACTGAAAGAGCATTTTTTTAAGGTTGTCGAAGATCTAGATATTTCTTATTTAATGAAAAAACTTAATTATGCTTGTGATGCCATTAATAGAAAGACCATTATCGTACAAGAATCTTCCCAAGCGCTTTATCCAATAGATGATTTAATTAAGACACCATCTTACCAGAAAAATAATTTTATTAAACTCTATCATGCTATTTCCCACACACTTCCTGGCAGTGAGAAAGGAGAAGAAGGATTCCATCGTTTAGAACGCTTACTCAACAACTTGAAAACGGCTGAATTAGAAAAAAACGATCTGAATGAAATTTACACCCACGCTTTGAATTTTTGTGTCCGAAGAATTATTGAAGGAAAAATTGAATATCGTAATAATTTATTTGATCTTTACGAGCAACTACTCCAAAGAAAACTGATTTATAAAGATCAATGTCTTCATCTAGGGAGGTTCAAAAATATTATTTCCTTGGCTTGCCAAATGGGAAAAACGGATAGAGCTAGAGAATTACTGAACAATCATAAAAAGGAAATTGATATTAGACACCAAGAAAGTGCTTATAATTATCTCATAGCTTCTATCCTTTTTTATGAAAAACAATTTGAAGAAGCAATAGGGCATCTTATCATCATCAATACCACCATAGACTTTTTCTTTGCCATCAACACTCGAACCTTGCTATTACGATGCTATTACGAATTGGGAGGAGCCTATAATCGACTTTTCAAACACACAAGAACGACCATAGCTGCCTTCATCCGCAGAAATAAAAACGCCAATAAAGAAAAGAAAGCACTTTACGGCAATTTTTGCAAATTCGCCTATCAGGTCTATCTCAAAAGAAAAGGTTATGGGAAAAAAACCTTAACGGAACTAGAAGGAATTATCAAATCTACAAAAATGAGCCACAAAGATTGGATCTTGGAAAAACTAGCAGAACTCAAGACCTAATGTTAGCCGACAACTTCCAGTTTTCGACTAACTCCCTCTCTATTCCTAGCAGGCAAGGGGTTGAAACGAGGAAAAAGGAAAGCAGGGGCGCAATGCATTTCTGCCTTACCCTTCGCGCGCTATCCCTGGCAGGCAAGGGGTTAAAACCCACTTGCTGTAGAAGGCTATCGCATTCTCTAGCGAACAGGCGAGTCACACTTAATTTAATAATGGTAGTTAGCTGGAAATTTTGAATCTACTCACTAGCACTTCGCCAAAAACAAATCACTGATAATTCCATCCGATAGAAACTTCCCTTCATTCGTCAACATAAAAAAGGTGCCATTCTGCTTCATCAAGCCCTTGTCGAGGAAAGGTTGAGCAGTTTGTAGAAAATGATTTTGAGCCTCTTGCCCCCAAGCCTTTATTTTATCCATATCCGCCCCCCATTTGGTCCGTAAAGTCGTTAATAAATACTCATTGTAGCGATCTTTGGGAGAAAGATGCTCTAGTTCGAAGGGAAGATTGTCTTGTTTCAATTCTTTGATGTACAAAGCGTTATTTGCTTTATTCCACTGTCGAGTTTTGCCATTAAAGGAATGTGCAGAAGGACCAATGCCTAAGTATTTTTTTCCTGTCCAATAAGCAGAATTGTGCTTGGAATAGCTATTGGGTAAGCAGAAATTTGAGATTTCGTAATGCTCGTAGCCTTGTTCAAGCATACGTTTTGTAAGGACTTCGAACTGCTTGGCAGCACTTTCGTCGCTAGGGGCTATCGCTTTTCCTGCTTGTACAAAATGCGCCAAAGCCGTCTTTGGTTCCACCGTCAAAGCATAGCAAGAGATGTGCGGAATGTGGAGCTCAAAAACAGTCGCGAGATTCTCCTCCCACTCCGATTCGCTCATGGTTGGCGTACCATAAATCAAATCAATACTTAGATTCGTATAACCCGCGTCTTGGGCATCTAGGATGCATCGTTTCGCCTCTTGAGCGTCGTGCGCCCGATTCATGTATTGCAAATCTCGCTCAAAAAAAGACTGTACCCCAATACTCAAGCGGTTTACCGATGTATTTTGAAGGTTTTTTAGCCATAACTCACCCAAATCATCCGGATTTGCTTCCAAGGTAACTTCTTCTACACCAGATATATCGTGGTATTTACCCAATGCCGCTAGCAAGCCATTAATTTCATCTGCCGAAAGTAAGGAAGGTGTTCCCCCTCCAAAATAAATCGTTTGGATAGCCTCTCCTCCTAGATAATCTTTTTGTAAGGCGATTTCCTTGTGCATGGCATCAAGTAGCTCCCCCTTGTATTTCAAGGAAGTAGAAAAATGGAAGTTGCAATAATGGCAGGCTTGCTTGCAAAAAGGGATATGAAGGTAAATTCCTGACATTTTGATTTTTAGATGATAAAGAGTCTTGGATATGCAAAAATAGAAAAGCTGATTAAACTTTGGGTTGTTTAATCAGCTTTTCTCCTCTAGTAAAATATCAATCCATGCATTTCTACACTCCTAATAATACACTTCCCTCCCTGCTTTTTGTACAAATTAAATCATTTGATAATTGTAAAACACAGCCATCTCTACTTTTTGTAGGGGTAGTTTCGACTTCTTGAGACACAAGAAGTACCTTCTTAGGTATTTCAGACATAACGGGTGCTGAGTATAGCTCTCCAATCGTGATAAGGGAAAGAGCTAAAATAAAAAAAATAGTTTTTTTAAAATTCATAACACATCCTTTTTTGTTTTGAATAAAATTTTAGTGTCTTTAGTTCGCAGG
>JAHDHB010000360.1 GCA_020631545.1 Saprospiraceae bacterium
TATTCCTTCTTTGGAAAAGGGTTTCAATACCTCAAACCGAATAAAAAACAAAAAAAAACTTAAAAAAATCAATTTAAAAATGTGAATTATGCCGATTATTGGAAAGAAAACAAGGGCGCAAGAATCATCGTTACAGGAGCTTTGACCAAAGAGGGCGTAAAAAGAAAGGCAAAAGCTCGAAAAGTTATTTTAAAACAAATCAATTATGTAAATCAATTCGCTAAAGATAATTCAGAGGATTTTGTAGTCGCAAAATCACCTCAAGAAGTCAGAACCTTACTAAAAACGACCAATAAAACCATCATCATTCATTCCATTGAAGGGGCAAAAAAACTCGTCAATAGCCAAGAAGATGCCGATTTCTGGGCAACACAAGGCGTAGCCTTTATCACCTTAATTCACTTAGTCGATTCAAAGTTAGGTTCTTCCGCCATAAAACCTGGTTTTATGATGAAGTTAATCAACTTAAAAGGCGCACTACGTCGTAAGAAAAAGCGAGGAGGCTTGAAAGAGAAAGGGAAAAATGCCATAAAATGGTTGGCCAATGCCGGAGTTATGACCGACATCACCCATATGTCGGATCAGTGCAGAATCGATGCACTTGAGTTTATGGAAGAAAACAACATTCCGCCTATAGCAACGCATGATGTTTTCCGACCGATACAAAATCATCCAAGGGGAATCACTGAAGAACAAATCATTAAGATTTACAAAAATAAAGGTTTTATCAGTTTACCGATTAGTGGAATCTCCTTGAAACCCTACCATCCCGAAGCACGATTCCAAGCAAAAATAGATAGTTTGGCTCAGTATTGCGATGGCTCTATTGATTCTTATAAATTCACTTACCTAGAAGTAAAAAATGTAATAGAATCCAATTGCACAGTAATAGATAACACTCTCGAAATAAACAACTTTAATGAATTGGACGAAAGCAAAAAAGTCCCCTTTTCAATAGGTTTCCAAAGCGATTTCAACGGTTGGCTAAACCACAGTCGTCCTAGAGTCGGCGAAAAGGGTTGCGAGGCCATCGATCCAAAAAAGGACTATGAAAAAATTGAAACAGACGGGATGCCTCACCCTGGTTATTTAGAATCTCAGTGGAAGCTGCTAGAAAAAGAAGGCGTAGACCTCTCCCCTATCCAACGAAATTCCGAACGTTTTTTGCAACTCTGGGAACACTTTCTTAAGAAATAAGATGTTTGAAGTAAGAAATATGATGTAAAGAATTGTTTTGCTTATGTGTCTTAAAAAGGAAGCAGACCTCCTCATAAGTCTTTTGCGTCTAGTGTATCACGTTATGCTTATATCTTCTTATGAGTCTTCTATGGTTAAAAAGCGCCAAAACATTTTAAAGATTAGATACGGCATTAAAGAATCAAAAAGGTAAGCAAAGGTCATCCCTAACCCATAAAACACAAGCAAAAACAACCAAAATATCGTATATTGCCAACCATTAAACGACCAAATAAAAATACACAGAATTTGAGTAGGAATACAACCTTCAAACGCCTACTTATAATTCGTAATTTGCAGCGCTGCTGCTCTAGTTATTAATAGCTTATGATAAACAAGATAGGATGGATCGCGATTTTGCTGTTGCTTCTTTCAATAGACGTGAATGCGCAGGATTTTGTAGAGGGAAAAGTGTATGAAAAAGGAGAAGATGGAACACCAACGCCTCTTGTAGGGGCTAATGTTTATTGGAGTGGGACGAACTTCGGCGTTGCGACAGATGCCGAGGGAAATTTCAAACTCATGAAAATCGAAGAAGCCGATGCTTTCATCGTTAGTTACATTGGTTATCAAAATGATACGACAGCTTTAGGCGCTTGGGATTATATCGAAATTCCTTTACGTCCTGCTGTTGATTTGGGCGAAGTTGAAGTCGTTCATCGTCGGAGAGCTACCGAAATTTCCTTCTTAGATCCTGCTAAGGTAGAACGTATTGGAGAGAAAGAATTGCTCAAAGCGGCTTGTTGCAACCTTAGCGAAAGCTTTGAAACTAGCCCTAGTGTCGATGTTTCTTTTACGGATGCCGTGACGGGCACTAGGCAAATTCAAATGCTTGGTTTAGCAGGGCCTTATACGCAAATTACTAGGGAGTCTATGCCTGATGTACGTGGCTTGGCCGCGATTTACGGCTTAACCTATACGCCTGGCCCTTGGATCGAAGGTATCCAACTGAACAAGGGAACAGGGACTGTCACGAATGGCCCAGAAAGCATTGCAGGTCAGATTAATGTAGAATTGCGAAAGCCTGAAGATGCGGATCGCTTGTACCTCAATTTATTTACCAACTTAGGAGGTCGAGTAGAGGCCAACGCCAACATTGCCCACCGTTTCAAGGAAAAATGGTCTACCGCCTTGTTATTACATGGAAAAAATAATGCTCTTCGTTGGGATAAAAACGAAGATGGCTTCTTGGATATGCCACTAAATACAAGCTTAATCGCTGTAAATCGGTGGAAATACGTCAGTCCTAAGCGGATGAGGATGCAACTTGGCGTGAAGGGCACACACATCAATACTATTGGAGGACAGAAAGAGTTTAGGCCAGGAGATGCTCTTGCTCAAACTCTTTGGGGGATGGATATGAAGGTGCAACGTCTTGAAGGCTGGGGAAAATTAGGCTTTGTTTTCGAAGAAGAGCCTTGGAAAACGGTTGGGCTTCAAGTCTCTGCCACTCACCATAATCAAGACAGTCGTTTTGGCGAAAAGGATTACAATGCTAACCAAAACTCCTTCTACGCCAACTTACTCTACAAAAGCATTTTTAACAATACCAACCATAAATTCATTACAGGAGCTAGTTTCCAATACGATAATTATAAGGAGCAGCTTGTTTCCAATAATTTTGACCGAGTAGAAACCATGCCCGGCGCCTACTTCGAATATACCTATTCCCTAGAAGACAAGTTCAATGTCGTAGCAGGAATACGAGGAGATTACCACAATATTTTTGGGGCTTTTGCTACGCCAAGATTGCACCTACGCTATGCGTTTTCTGATAATATCGTCCTCCGTGCTTCTGGAGGAAGAGGCCAACGGACGGCCAATATCATTGCTGAAAATAGTGGCTTGTTAGCCAGTGCTAGACAATGGCAAATACAAAGCGATGGCAGCCATAAACCTTATGGATTAGAGGCGGAAGTGGCTTGGAATTATGGCCTAAATTATTCGCATTGTTTTCGAATAAATGGGAAAGAAGGCACTTTCGCTGTCGACCTTTATCGGACAGACTTTGAGAATCAAATCGTTGTGGATTTAGATCAAAGCCCGCAGCAAGCCGTTTTTTATAATTTGGATGGAAAATCCGTTTCCAACAGCATTCAAACACAAATCGACTTTGAGGCTGTCAAGAATTTTGATATTCGAATGGCCTACCGCTGGTTTGACGTACGTTCTACATACGATGGTTTAGTATTGAAAAAACCGCTAATCGCAGCGCATCGGGCATTTATCAACCTTGCTTATGCTACAGAAAACAAGTGGCACTTTGATTTTACGGCAAATTGGCAAGGGAAAAAACGTATCCCTTCCACCAGATCCAACCCTATAGAGTATCAAATGCCTGATTATTCTAATGATTTTGTGCTGCTCAATGCGCAAATCAGCAAGCAATGGTGGGAAAAATTTGATGTCTATCTAGGAATGGAAAATATACTGGGTTTCAAGCAAAAAAATCCTATTCTTTCTAGTGAAAATCCCTATGGCCCTAACTTTGATGCTTCCTTGATTTGGGGGCCTATTTTTGGTCGAATGGCCTATCTTGGCTTACGCTACAAGATTAAATAGGTAAGCATTTCGAATTACAAAAAGACGCTTTATATTAGCCTATTTCTTACAGAACTACAAAGTTTAGCAAGAGTTCAATTCTTAATTTCTAATTCTTCACCCCGTGTCTAAGCATATACTTGATTTACCTGAAGAATTTCCCAAAAACACCTTAGGGAAGCGGCTTCGCAACTATTTTTCTCAAGAAAGATTAGCCTATATCGCTATATTTTTTGGTATAGCTGTTTCCATTATGGCTACGCTAGAAGACTCCAGTTTGATTATAGGAATTCTAATCATAGAATTTTTGCTTTTCCCCATGGGCTATTTTTTTATTGCAGCGATTCTTTGTGGGCTTTTATACTTTTTCATAGAAGATTATAGAAAAGCTGTTCTAGTCTTAGCAACACTTATGCACATCATCCTCAATCTCATTTTACTCCTTGGCATTTCCCTAGATTATTGGGCGTGGTGAATATGATATCCCCCTCAAGTCGCGCTAAAAAAACTCAAAACAAAAGCTAGCCTCGAAAACATGACAGATTTTGGAAATCTGTCATGTTCTCGAGGTAGCTACAGCTCAAATACTTTCACGAGAAGTGTAATTTAAGAGAGCATTTTTATAGATTCCCAAAAAAAACAGTCTTATTTTTCCAAAAAAATCGAGCTTTTTTCTCGGAAAAACAAAAAACACGTTACCACACCTACCGACCTACAATTCAAACCCTTAAGTAAATTTATTTTTCATTATTTCAGAAAAAAACACTGCGAAACCTTTCCGAATAATTCGATAAACTGTGATTTACAGTTCTGCAGAATAGCCTTATACTTGTAACAGATTACATACGGAGCCAGTTTATAGGCTACAAGAATTAAGCATCACCTACTAGGAGCCTGTCAAATTAAAAGTGGTAAGTAGCTTTTAACTTGACCTGACAAGAACCATGTTTATTAACATTTTGTAGGACTTTTTCTTGATGTACAAACTGGATTTATCCATCTTTTTATCAACGGGTTAGAAGGCATTAATGAATGTACCAAAACCAACGAATTGACGATAGTTGTAAAACTATGGGTAGTACTCCTATGCTCTTATCTTCTTTGTTTATAAAATAACAAAAACCCTACAGTATGAACGAATCGATTATTATCAACTCAACGAACCATTACCGAAAAAACAATTCAAAATCTAGGTTAACCCCCTACTTTTTCTCTAACTCTACCTTAAAAACTAATCAACTTATGAAACTTAGAGCTATTTTGCCTTTATTTTTGATGTTGCTCTCCCTCAGTATGTTTGGGCAACTCGTAGAAACTACCGTCCGTTGCGAAGGCCATGAACATCATGTAGAATATGACGCAAGCCTTACCCAAGCAGAGATTGATGCACACATAGAAGCTGTAAAAGCAGATTACCGCAGTTATTTATTAAGAACTTCAGCCGACATTGTAGGTTTGTATCCGTCTGTGGGCTTAAATCGAGATGCTTGTTCAAATGGAGGGTTTGAAAACGGCTATAATGCATGGACAGGCTTGAGTTTAAGGCATTCCTCAAGTCCTCTACCTATAGAAAATGGACTTACAAATAATCCTGGTATCGCCCCCTTACCATTTACAGGTACCGCTAGCGGTACAAATTTTACAAATATAGAAACAGCAGGTAATGACCCCGTATTGGCCGTAGCTACTCCTCCTGTAACGATGTCTAGACTAGCACCAATGACAACAGGCTCTAACTCCTTACGATTAGGAAATGACCAAGATGGCTGGGGCGCAGAAGGTGTTGCAAAACGTTTTCTTGTAACCAACGATAACTGGAAGTATTATTTTCAATATGCGATTGTAATGGATATAAGTCATTCCAATACAGATGGTACCGTTAACGGTACAGAAGCTTTTTTCATTGCCGAAGCAATAGACGCTGCGGGAAATTCCATAGACCAAGTTATTGATGTAGCTAACCCCGCCAACCCATTCATCCAATCTACAAATGAACCAAATTGGGCTTTTCATGATTCTGGTACCGTTTTTTATAGAGACTGGAGATGTACCTACTTAGATTTGTCTAGCCATATTGGCCAAGAAGTCATGGTCTATTTCGTTAATGCAGACTGCTCCGCTGGCGCTCATAAAGGATATACCTACTTAGATGATGTCTGTGTAACATGTGATGATGATGAAGGAGAAGTAACCATTGATGTCGCTACAGATTCTTGTATCGTTTCTGATCCTTTCAATATTGGAGGAACCTTTGATGTACCAACTGGCGCTACGAACGTAAGTTTAAGTTTAGAAATATGGCAAGGCAATGCTTTACAAAATACTTTGACAGGCCCAACGATAGGGCTAGGAGGAACTTATAACTTTTCACTTTCAGCTACAGACTTCCCTAGTGCTAATGCAGGAGATTGCTATGATATTGTTGCTGTTTTACAGTTTGATTTCCCAGATATGAATGGTAATCCTGTTACAGTAACTAAATTATCCTCCAAAGCCGTCAATGGCGTACAAGATGGTGAAACACCTGGCCTAGATAACGATGTTTGCTTCTGCGACCCTTGCTGGGAACTACAAAACAACCCTGATTTTACTTGGAATATTGACTATGGTGCTTTGGGAGCGGATTTGACCATCACGGATATATCTACGACCTTAGCTACTGATTTCCCTTACATTACAGTTGATTTTGGTGACGGAAGCCCTATCGTAACCTTAGGTCCTGGCTCTACCTACACGCATTCTTATGCCAATTATGGTACTTACCAAGTATGTTTGACGATGTATACTTTTATAGATGACATCTGCTGCCATGATACGGTTTGTTACACCATTACCGTTGACCCACCAGAATGTGAAGATATTGAGGCAGATTTCAACGTTTTATACTCACCATTTAGCTGTGCCATAAGCGTATCTCATGTTTCCACTTATACACCAAGTACCGTAGTTTGGGATTGGGGCGATGGAACACCATTTGGTTCAGGAGTAAATGCTACACATACTTATGCTAGCGGTGGAACTTATGAAGTGGTGATGTATGTAACTTACCACCCACCATGGAATCCAAAATTATGCTGCTACGTAACCGTTAAGAAAACAATTCGAATTCGCTGTGGCATCATTTACTACCCATTCGATCCGATAAAACTTAGAGAAGTACCGATGGAAATACTTGATGTAGAAGAAACTTCGATTAGCCAAGAAGAATACGAAGAAATGCTTAGCGGAAAAGTAGACCACTTACCAGGTTTTGAAGCCGGTACTCAAGAAGCCGATATTAGCCTAATCGCTGCTCCGAATCCTGCTTACAATCAAGTACGCATCAAAGCTAATGCTAGCGAAAACGTGCAAGGACAAATCATCATCTACGGCCTCAATGGCGCTGTAATGAAGCAAATCAATGCAAAAACGAACTTAGAAGTTACGATAAATACGATGGACTTACGGAATTTACTTCTATGACTTTGTTTCCTTTGCGTACAC
>JAHDHB010000361.1:0-2773 GCA_020631545.1 Saprospiraceae bacterium
TTAACTCCTTTCTTGATTAAAAACTTTGCACAAAAAACAAACTTTTGGCGTTGTGTGTACAAAGAAGTTGCGTATTTTACTACATTTCTTACGTTGAAAAACGCTCAAAGAAACCTACACCTTCTATTTTGTACAGAAAAAAGGAAAATTGCTTCTAAGCTAAAAAATACCTAACTTTACAAAAACTTCATACTGTGGATATAAATGCAAAAGAACATCTAAATTTTCTGCCATCTATCTTCTGGGATATAGACATTTCAAGCATTGATTGGGATGCTCATGCAAGGTTTGTGATTCAACGAGTTGTGCAACGTGGCCGTATTGAAGATTGGATAGTCTTGAAAAAGATGTATGGTTTAGACAAAATAAAGACAGAGTTATTACTAGCTAGAAACCTAGATAGCAAAACGTTACATTTTTTTAGTACCTATTTTGATATTCCTAAACAGAATTTTAGATGCTACACTATGAAACAGTCCTTCCAGGGACATTGGAATTATTGAACACTTTAATATCCCCACCCTTTTCCGAATCCTATTACCTAGTTGGAGGTACAGCTCTTGCTCTACAAATCGGGCATCGAACATCGGTAGATTTAGACCTATTTACCAATGAAAAATTTAGCTCAGAAGAATTGTTCGAGCAAATTGCAACTGTAGGAGATGTAAAAATAATCAATCAAACTAAAACCATTATTAATCTTTATATTAACCAAGTTAAAGTTGATTTTGTCTACTATCAATATCCACTAATTGAAGAAGTTATTATTTTAGAACAAATCAGGATGGCTTCCTTAAAAGATATTGCCGCTATGAAAATTGCTGCTATAATTGGAAGAGGAACAAAGAAAGATTTTATTGACATCTACTTTCTAATGAAGCAGTTTTCATTGAAGGAAATCCTAGATTTATATACTCAAAAATTCCCAGATGGCTCTGTCTTTATGGCTTATAAAAGCTTAACCTATTTCGAAGATGCTGAATTGCAACCTATGCCAAAAATGTTTCAGTCAGTTACTTGGGAAGAAATAAAGGCGGCTATTGTTTTAGAGACTCGTCAGTTATTTCCTTAGCTCACAAAGCATTCAACACTCATCTACGAAATTTTTGAAACAAAAATTGTGTTGCTTTCTATTTGGAGTACTCGGAAGGATGCTGGACAAATGTATTATTAGAATTAATAGTGTCCACAGGTTTAATGCAACTACTCATCAATTGTTAATGAATAAATAGTATTTTTGCATTGACCTTATCATACCTTAATAGAATACCATGAAAAAAGCCGTACTCCTCCCCTTCTTGTTACTCACTTGCTTTTCTTTAATTTTTGCTCAGCGTGGGACGATTGTTTCCTTCGATTGGGATCAATCTTTTACCAAACAAGAAATCAGGGATCTTTTTGATAACGCCGGCATTCCGTCTACCTTTCTTACCATAGATTATAGTGTGGATATATACAAGGTAAAGTATGAAACGGTTAATGTGGATGCGGTAACGCCTGTAAATGCGACTGGAATTGTGGCTATACCCACAGATTATCCTTGCGCCATGGCTTTACAGAGCTTTGGGCATGGCTTTGCCCTTAAGAATTCAGATGTTCCGACAGGTGGACCGAACAATGTTTACCGCTTGATCGCTTTAGGTTTAGCAGGTAATGGATATGTGATGACGGCTCCTGATTATATTCGTCATGGCTTTGATGGAGAACCTGGCATCCAAGCTTTTATGCATGCGAAGTCGGAAGCAACAGCGACGATAGATTTGATGCGTGCGGCTCGAAATTACTGCGCTGCTAACAACATCGAATTATCCGAACAAGTCTTCTTGACTGGCTATTCACAAGGAGGACATTCTTCGATGGCTACGGCCAAGGAAATACAAGAGTTTCATACTAATGAGTTCCAACTAGCTGGTGTCGCTCCTGGAGGTGGTACTTATGATTTATCGGGCATTGCTGCCGACTCTTTGCTCTCTCCTACTCGAACCACCGTTGAGCCTCATGCTTTTGGAATGATAACACGTTCTTATATTGATATTTACACAGGTGTAATACCCGGTATTGATTTTACTTTTGAAGAGATTTGGCAAGCTCCATACGATAGTATTCTACTAGAAATATTGGATCGGACGCATCCTAATACGAATACTTCTCTCCTAGATCCCATCCCCAATACCATGCTGGTAGATTCAATCCGAATCGCTGCCCAAACTGATCCTAATCATCCTATCCGACAAGCACTTGCAGACAACAACTTATATGATTGGGTACCGACCATGCCTTTGACTATCTATCATTGTGGAGCGGATATAGAAAATCCTATGGAGAACGCTATTTTTACGTATAATGAGATGGTTGCCAATGGCTCTACTAGTGTCAACTTTGAAAACTTAAACCCTGATCTTGGTCACGGAGAATGTGCGCAATGGGCTATCCTTGCCGCTAAAAACTGGTTCGCTACACTACGAACTGGATGCCCTTTAAACCTTGATAATCAAACTGAACTAGCGAATCAACTTTCCATTGCTCCAAACCCAGTTACCGATTTGGCGTACTTGGATTTAAGTGGTTTGGGAAAGAACTTGACGATAAAATTGTATGATGCCATGGGCAGACAACTACGAAAATATACCCATCTCAAGGAGAATACCTTTTTATTTGAACGCAAGGACTTGAATGCTGGAATGTACTTCTTAGAAGTCTTTGGCGATAAACGTAGTACGGTTCGATTCGTCATACAGTAACGTTGGCTTCAGCCGACATGTTGTTCTGTGCT
>JAHDHB010000361.1:2873-7256 GCA_020631545.1 Saprospiraceae bacterium
CGATCACGCTAACTCACAAATCACTCAAAATTCCAAGCAACGAATGCATGATCCGTGTTTTCGACACATTCGCATTCTGACTCGAAATAATCCCCATTCGACTTTCACGAAGTACCGAATTTAAACGAGCAGCTAGGAGAATCAATTCATTATGAACATCATCATTAGCTTTTGTAGCTTCTAAAGCCAAGTCTAAGGCCTCTTTTGTCTTTCCCTGTCTTAATAGCTTTCTAGCCGTTTCGATAGGATTTTTAGGTACTTCCTTTTTTGGCCGATATTTGATGGTTGCAGAGGTATCACTCCTCATTTCTCTAGGAGGAGAAAAGTGTCGGTTTTCTTGGGCCCTCTGAACCACTCCTTCCAATTTTTCGACCACATCCATCCAAGCAGCATCCTTATTTTTCCATTCATTGATGGGTTTTAGATTGCGTGGCAAGGCTTGGAAACGGCCTAGGTCTGATTTTTTAAACCTGGAGGTGCGTATTAAGATCGGAACCACTACAGCTTCCTGATTCTTATAGCGTTCCAAGGCTTTGGGCAACTCTACTTCATGGACATAATCCGAAGCCAAAAAATCAGGACTCACTAGAAAAAGGATGATTTCTGCTTCCGATAATTCTCGCTTTATTTCAAAATCCCATTCTTGACCGGGAGCAATCGTGACCGCATGCCATACCTTTATTATTTTTTTCCTTTCTAAAGGTTTTAAATGAATGGACAAGGTTTCTCGATAGGCCTCATCTTTGTGAGAATAAGAAATAAATATTTTTATAGGTTCTTGCATAATTTAGTTCAAATGAAGTATTTTGCTTATTAATTAATTTTATTCAAAACCAGCACTAAGGTATTAACTATTATCCATTTTTAAAGGAAAATAAATTAAGAAATAAAAAACTAAAATGCATCGGAAATCATGGCTAGGAACCCCAAATAAAATTTCTATTCTCTATTTAATAAGAATTGCTTACTTTTACGCATCACAAAACAGAAATCGCTACATGAAGTAGCTAACCAAAACCAAAAATATTAGACCCTTGGCTGCTGAATTCCAACTTTCCAATGACGAGTTGCTGGAACTGCTAAAAAACGATCAGGAGCAGGCTATCGAGTACTTGTTCAAGCGCGATGCAGAATACCTATATCGGGTATCGCTACGCGTGATCAAAAATCCAGTCATCGCAGAGGATTTAGTACAAGATGTCTTTTTTGAATTTTGGCGAAAACGAGACCGCTTGAATATAAGTACTTCTATTCGTGCTTATTTGCGTCGTGCAACTATCAATAAAACGCTAAACTACATTCGAGATAATAAAATTATCTTGGAGGATGATAAGGGCTATGAAAAATTGGCTTCTTCCGACAAACCAACCCAACTGCTAGAACGAAAGGAACTTCGGGAAAAAATAAACGAAGGCATCGATCTCTTACCTCCTAGGGCTCGCATGGTATTCATCTTAAGTCGCTTTGAACAAATGTCTTATAAGGAAATCGCTAAGGAAATGACGATTTCACCAAAAACTGTAGAGAATCACATCTCCAAAGCTTTAAAGTTTTTAAGAAACTTCTTAGAGCCTCATCTTAAAGATCTACGATAATTGCCAAAACGCAATGCAAGTATGATTATTTTTGTAATAACAGTTGATTTTTGTCGAAAAAATCAAACTCTTTACAAAAAAACACCGATATTAATAGGGGAAACGTGAGAATTGGGGTGTCTTGCTAGTGGTAGAAATATAAACAACCTCCTGAATGGAAGAGAACAACTATTTAGAATTGATCCACAAATATCTTACCAACAAAATAGGGTTGGAAGAGGAGCAGCAACTCCAATTGTGGCTTTCAGAGCATCCAAATAACCCTGCAATCTTAGAAGACTATGCTAAGACATGGGAACTTTCGCTCCAATACAAAGAAAACGAGTCGTTTGATGTTGACGCCGGATGGAAACGCTTGAAAACAAAAGCACAAGCAACTAAAACAATTCCGTCTAAAGCACCCGCTCGTATTCGCCCAATGACTTGGTTTAAAAGAGCCGCTGCGGTTACCTTAATCCTTGCGGCACTAGGTGTTTTAAGTCATTTTTTATGGACTCCAAGTCCGCAATGGGTACAAGTAAACACAGGTGAAGAGACACAACAGTTAAAGTTGCCGGATGGGACTAACGTCCACCTCAACAAAAACAGTCATTTAACGTATCCTGAGCAGTTTACAGGAGAATCCCGCACAATTTCCTTTTCTGGGGAAGCCTTCTTTGAAGTGGAAAGAGATGTCAACCATCCTTTCATCATCAAAAGCACCGACAGTGAAGTAAAGGTACTGGGTACTTCCTTCAATCTTCGCTCTTACCCAGAGGAAGAAAATACAGAAGTAGCTGTACTCACGGGCAAGGTACAATTGGCTGGAAAAACAGACAATAACACCATGACGTTCAAGGTTATCGAAGCCATGGAAGTAGGTACTTACAACCGTGAAGACCACTCTTTACACAAGGAGAAAACAGCAACGGCTAATAGTACTTCTTGGAAGACGCAAGAATTGAAATTCGTCAATACCTCTATAGAAAATGTAGTAAAAGCCATTGCCAAACATTATCAGGTAAAACTCGACGTCTCTCAAGCTAATTTACAAGCTTGTACGTTTACCTCCTCCTTCTCTAAAGATTCGATAGAGGATGTCATGGCTAGTTTTGCTTTAGCTCTAAATGTAAAGGTAGAAAAAGATACCGAAGGAAATTACCGAATCAGCGGGGGCAAGGCTTGCCAATAAATTCCCTTGTTTGAAATCAGAAATTTCATAAAAATTGCATCCTACAGATGTAACAATAGGCGATAGAAGTGCATTCTATCGCCTATTTTATTTCCCTGCCCACATCACACATCACACATCACACATCACACATCATACATTTCTATGTCACTTTTTAGTTAAAAGCCTAGTTCTGGCTTCATCTTTGTGCTAAGAATTGCAATAAAACCGTGATCTTGTTCGTTTAATTCGGTAAGTCCTGCAAATCCCAAGTTTTATTTTTTGTAACTTCGCTTTGAAAAAATAATAAACCAAACCTACGCTACTAAAGTTGTTAAGGAAACGGTATCCCAGCATCCTCCATTCCTCAACAATAACTAGCGAAAAACACACTCTCATTGATAAGCGTACGACACATAAAATTCTTCATTTTATGTGGTTATTTGCTTCTTAGCAAATTAACCCTAGCGCAGTCTATTCTAGACAAGCCCGTACACCTTAACATTCAGACAAACAGCATCCAAGAGGCGCTAGTACTCCTTCAAAACAAGACAGGAGCCTCTTTTACTTATAGCAACGATATTCTTCCTGCCCAACAAAAAGTACAAATTCAAGCAAGAGGCATTCCGCTTCGAGAAGTCTTAGATCTAACGTTTAAGAACACCTCCGTAAAGTACAAAATCATTGGTAATCAAATTGTATTGCACTACGCCGCTAGGAAGATTCGCCAATATACCATTAGCGGTTTTGTGGAGACAGAAGACCCTAAGGAGCGTGTTTTTATGGCTGATGTCTACTCCTCCAAACATCTCAAAGGTGTTCAAACAGATGAAAATGGTCATTTTTCGATAAAATTACCGATGGATAGCATCGAGCTAGTCGCTTCGGGCGTTGGATATGAGGCCAATCACAAAAAGTTATTTCTTAATAGAAACCTCGAAGTCAATTTTATCTTAAAATCTTCTACAGAGTTAAAAGTTGTAATCATTACAGATAGTAGTGGTTTTTCAAAGAAAAAGCCTTTCGTTTTAGATGGAAAACAAACTCCAGTAGCCCACATAAAATCATTGCCTACGCTACTCGGTGAGCCAAATATCATGCATAGCCTCAAGTTGTTTCCTGGCGTCCAATCTGCCAACGAAGGAGCGAGTGGCCTGTTTGTACGAGGAGGAGGCATTGATCAAAATCAAATCATCTTAGATGAGGCCAACCTTTACAATCCATCCCATCTCCTTGGTTTTTTCTCTATTTTCAACATGGATATTATCAAATCCGCTCATTTTATAAAGCAAGGTTTTCCAGCAAGATACGGAGGGAAGCTTTCTTCTTTTTTAGATATAAAATCGGAAAGTGGCAATCGAAATAAACTAGAAGGAAAGGGTTCCGTCGGTCTACTCTCTTCTCGAATTTCCTTGTCTGGCCCCTTAAACACTGGGAATACCTCGTTTTTGATGTCTACTCGTCAAAGTCATTTCAATGCCTTGCTATCGCCCTACAATCAACGGCAACGAAAAAAAGAGCGTTCCAACCAGATCAATTATCATTTTTATGATGTTTATTTAAAGGTTCATCACCTCTTTCCTAAGCAAAAAGATGAGTTATTCTTTAGTTTTTATGGGGGGAATGATAAACTACGGT
>JAHDHB010000362.1:0-2754 GCA_020631545.1 Saprospiraceae bacterium
GTTACGGTTACAGATGCTGCTGGTTGTGAGGTAATTTCTGTTTTTAACATTAATGAACCTACTCCTCTTGTTTTGAGTAATAATACAACCCAACCTACTTGTTTTGGTGGTGCCGATGGCTCTGCGTCAATCACTCATACTGGAGGAACTCCAGGTTATACCTATCTTTGGAATACAGGTGCCCTTACTCCGGATCTCCTTGGTGTGCCTACAGGTTCCTATACCTGTACGGTAACTGATGCCAATGGTTGTTTTGCTACAAGCCTAGTAACGATAACTCAGCCTACAGCCGTTTCTTCTACGGAAACAATAGTCGATGTAACTTGTAATGGAGGCTCAGATGGAAGCATTTCCCTAACTAGTTCAGGCGGAGCTGGAGCTTATACCTATGTTTGGAGCGATGGACAAACAAGTTCTATGGCCACTGGTCTTGCTGCTGGAAACTACCAAGCTGTGGTTACTGATGCTGCTGGTTGTTCATTTCCTACGGCACAATACACTGTAATGGATGGGACAAGTATCACCGCTTCCGCAACGATTACCGATATTTCTTGTTTTGGTAATTCTGATGGTTCTATAATGATAGCCCCTACAAATGGTTTAGCTCCTTATACCTATGCTTGGGACAATGGAGCATCAACCAATAACATTGTGGGGCTTAGTGCTGGTAATTATATGGCCACTATTACCGATGCTAATGGTTGTGTTTTAGAAACTTCGGTATACCCTATTGCTGAGCCCATGGTTCTTGGTACTGCGGCAGTCGTCAATGATATGCTGTGCAATGGCGGAACAGGCTCAGTGGATTTGAATACAACTGGCGGCACAGCTCCTTATTCTTATATTTGGAGCAATGGGCAAACCGATGCGGTTCCTACCTTGCTTCAAGGAAGTTATACTGCAACAATAACGGATGCAAATGGCTGCACCATGACTGCGGGAACATTCACGATAACGGAACCTAGCACCATAACAGCTACAGCAACCGTCAATGATGTGCTTTGTAATGGAGATGCTGGCGCCTCTATCACCCTTTCCGCCTCTGGTGGAACGGGAGATTACAGCTATATATGGAGTAATGGACAAACAACGCCTACAGCCCTAGGGCTTATCGCTGGAACGAATCGTGTAACCGTTACTGACGAGAATGGTTGCGAGATGGTCTTTGGCCCTTATATTGTTTCTGAGCCACCACTTTTTGAACTTACTGGCGCTACAACCATTGATGCGATATGTAATGGTGAAGCAACCGGCTCTATTGACATAATGATTACAGGTGGTGCAGGTGGCAACCTTTATACTTGGAGTAATGGCCTTACTTCTCAAGACCTTGTCAATGCTGGCGCAGGCACTTATAGTGTTACGGTTACCGATGCCAATGGTTGTCAAGTATTTGGTGGACCTTATACCATAAATGAACCTTCTGCGATTGTAGCATCAACCACAGTTGTTGATGAATCTATCACGAATGCTGCTGATGGTTCTATTGACCTAACGGTTTCAGGAGGTGGTAGTACAAGCTATAATTTTGCTTGGAACAATGGAGCAAATACCGAAGATATTTCGGGTTTGAATGGCGGTTTATATACTTGTACTATTACAAACGATTCTGGTTGTAATTTGGTTATCTCTGATTCTGTAAGTACCATTATCGTGTCGAATACTTTTGAACAAAGCAATGGATTAGAAACACTAGAACTTTATCCAAATCCTACTAGCGACTGGATGAATATTCTTCTAGAATTTACAGAAGCGACCAAAGTTGCTTTAAACATTCTTTCCGTTGATGGTAGAGTTGTTCGCTCTTTTGAGCCTAATACTTACACGATATTTAATGAGCGATTAGACTTAAAAGATCTTCCATCAGGCATTTATTTTGCACAATTTAGGCTAGATGGCCAATTGCTAACAAGAAAAATTGTTGTTTCGAAGTAGTTTTTGCCAAAATATGATGTAAGATTTAAGAAGTATGATGTTTATTATTTGCTAGCAAATAACAATTTACGCCATGAGGGTTTCATACATCTTACATCATAAATCATATTTTTTCATTAATTCCTACTTTTCGGAGTAAACTCATAATTTGATTTAAATAAGTTCCTCAATTTGATTTGAGGAACTTATTTTTTTAAGCTCTTTTTCTTCAAAAAATCACCTATGTTTGTATAATGCAAAGACTTCCAATTGGCATACAAGAGTTTGAAGAAATTCGCGAAAATAATTTTTTATATGTGGATAAGACCCCGCATATACACCAACTTGTATCGAGTGGAAAGTATTACTTCCTAGCTCGTCCTCGTCGATTTGGAAAATCCTTATTATTATCTACTCTAAAAGAACTCTTTGCAGGGCGTAAGGATTTGTTTGAAGGCTTGTGGATTGAAAAAAATTGGGATTGGACAACTAAAAACCCCGTAATTCATTTCCAACTAAATGGGATTGGACATAAAAACATTGGCTTGGAAGAAGCTTTGCTTGCAGAGCTGAACCTAAAAGCAGAGGAACAAGGCGTTACGCTTTCTGAAAAAGGCTTAGTCCGTAGATTTGGTCAATTAATTAAGAACGTTGCACAAAACCACCAAAAAAAAGTGGTTATTCTTATTGATGAATACGATAAACCAATTATCGATTATCTGGAGAAAGATACCCTATCCACTGCCCATAAAAATCAAGAAATTTTAAAAAATTTCTATTCTATCTTAAAAAACAGTGATTCCTACATCAAATTTCTTTTTATAACTGGCGTATCAAAAT
>JAHDHB010000362.1:2764-7252 GCA_020631545.1 Saprospiraceae bacterium
AGTTGAACAACCTCCTTGACATCACATTAAATTGGCGGTATGCCTCTATTTCGGGATACACGCAAGAAGAACTCGACCACTACTTCAAGCCTTACCGCGCCTTGGCCAAAGAAAGAAATCAATTTGATGAGACTCAACTCTCCAATGCATTGAAATCTTGGTACAATGGCTATTCATGGGATGGAAATGTTTTTGTTTATAACCCACTTTCTATCCTTAGTTTTTTTGAGCAAGGAGAATTTCAAAACTTTTGGTTCAGCACTGGAACACCCACTTTTTTAATAAATTTGCTTCAAGACCGTTTTTACTACAACTTCGAGGGTAAAAAGGTAGGAATGAGTACTTTTGAGAGTTATGATATTAAACGATTAGACACCTTACCGCTTCTTTTTCAAACAGGCTACTTGACCATTAAGAAAAAGCATCGAAATCTTTTTTTTCTCGACTATCCCAATAAAGAGGTTAAGGAGAGTATGATGCAACACCTAATTGCTGCTTTCCGGCATGATGAAGTTAGTGAGAGTACCATCTATGCATATGACTTGGAAGAAGCCCTGAAAAACAACGATATCCCCTTAGTTATTGACATCATTAACAGCTTATTTGCTAGTATTCCCTATCAGCTATTTGAGGCAGAAAAGGAAAAATATTATCACACACTCATTCACCTTCTTTTTACGTATTTAGGCATTTACATACAAAGCGAAGTAAACAGTAGTAAAGGTAGGGTTGATGCCCTTGTTGAAACTCAAACACATATCTACCTCCTAGAATTTAAATTAGACAAAAGCGCTGCGAAAGCTATTGAGCAAATCAAAGAAAAGGGCTATGCGGAGCAACATATGCAAAAAAACAAAAAAGTCATTGCTTTAGGAATCAATTTCAGTAGTAAAAATAAATGTGTGACAGATTGGGAAATAGCTGTTTTGTAGGCAGTAAGTCAAAAGATTCTGCTCTTATTCGATTCCAACACGAAATGAGTGGTTCTTATAGCTACCATGATGACTTCGTTTTATCAGAAGAAAATGGCATTTCAGCTCATTCAGATTGGATCTTAGATGGTAAAGTTTGGGGCGAGAATGAACGTGAAAGCGAAGTTGTGGAAACAGTTCAATTCTACGTTCATATGGAATAGTCAACCCTTACCATACAATTGATGTAAGATCTATGAAACCCTCATGGCGTAAATTATTATTTGCTAGCCAATAATAAACATCATACTTCTTAAATCTTATATCATACTTTGAAAAAGATCCTTTTCTGAGTAACCTCAAGATTTAAAAGCCTGATAGTCTCCGTACTATCAGGCTTTTCATTTGCATCTAGCCGACATTTTCATCTTATTGACTAAATTTCTACTTTATATAATTTGTAATTCTCTCGTTAAATACTACCTTTCCGCTTCGAAACCATTGATGCAGTAACAAATTGAATGTACGTCTAATGCAAAAAGATTTAGCTCTATTTAATGAAATCGCTCAAGAATTGCTAGCGGATGAAGTCAAAAATCCTGTTGTTCGCCCTATTCCTATTGAGGAATTATTTGATACATTAGATCTTTCCTTGCCTGAGGAGGCTACAAAAGACGAAGATTTTATCGCTGCGCTAAAGGGGCTTGTTTTAAATACGCCAAGAACAACGACTAAACATTTTTTTAATCAGCTTTTTGGCGGAAGAAATAGTCGAGCGATGCTAGGGGAGCTACTGTCTGCATTGCTTAACAATAGCATGTACACCTATAAGGTTGGTGGACCAATGATAGGTATGGAGAAGCTGATTATCAACAAACTCCGAGATATGGTGGGCTATGGAGAAGAAGCAGGGGGAACACTTGCTACAGGTGGCTCTATGACGAACTTTATGGCGATGCTGATGGGCAGAGATGCTTTTGACAAGGGAATTAAAGGCAAAGGCGTTAGCCAAACCATGACGCTTTATACTTCTAGCGAATCGCATTATTCCATTCCTAAAAATGCAACATTTATGGGCGTTGGGCGCGATAATGTGCGTTTTGTAAGAACAAATGAGCGGGGCGAGATGCTTGTTGAGGATTTAGAAGCGAAGATTCAAGAAGACATAACGAATGGTTTTATCCCATTTTTTGTCAATGCAACGGCAAGTACAACCGTCTTAGGAGCTTTTGATCCGATTTCGGAGATAGGAGATATTTGCCACAAATACAAGCTTTGGTTTCATGTAGATGGTGCATTTGGGGGGTCTGTATTGTTTACTGATAAATATCGCCACCTTTTGAAAGGTGTCGAAAAAACGGATTCTTTTAGTATCAATGCACATAAAATGCTAGGAACTCCTCTAGCCTGTTCTGTTATTCTAGCTAAAGATAAAAAACATCTGTACCACACTTTTTCGAATAAAGCGAGTTACCTCTTCCAAATGCACGAGGAAGATTTCAACCCTGGTAAAATCTCCTTGCAATGTGGACGCAGAAATGACGCTTTAAAATTCTGGACACTCTGGAAATCAGTAGGTACTAATGGATTAGGAAGAATTGTGGAACATCAATTTCACCTAGCAGATATGGCAAGAGACTATATTCGAAACCATCCTGATTACACCTTATACAGTTTCGATGATTCTGTTTGTATTTGTTTCAATTACAAGGGAATTCCAGCAGATGAGCTTTGCAATCGACTTTATGATGAAGCCGCTTTAATGGTCGGCTTTGGCAATTTTAGAGGTGTGCAATTTATACGATTGGTAACCATTAATTATGGAAACCAAACTGAAGATATTATTGGTTTCTTTGAAACATTGGAAGAATTTGCGGAAATACATTTTTAGCTATAGATGCCTAGAAATTCTCGATACCTGTATTTACTACATAAAATGCAGGTATTTTTGGATACCAATTCTAACTATACTCATTATAAACACCAACTTAAATATCCACCTATAAACAAACACATTTCAAATAGACAATACACCAGTCTATTTCAAAAGTTCAGTATTCGGCACAAGTTTACCCAATTTTCCTTGATTACTCTAGTCCAACATACAAGAACTAATCATTTCCAATAAAACAACTTAAGCATCCCCTTCATTCTGCTTTGATACGCTTCTGGTAAACAATTATTAAAGTTCTTCAATTCAACGCTTTCCGATTCTCCATTTCCTGTCACTTCAACAAAAAAGCGATAGCTAAAATCACAAACCAAACCTCTTTCATTCATTGTTTCTTCCATCGTTTTCCACTCTTTTGCAGTTTTTTGATAAAGTTCTTTGATAAATGCTATATCTATCTCATCGCCATTTTTTCTAGGTTTTCTTTTTGAATTTTTGACTGTCAAGTAATAACATTCTACCTTATCTTCTTTCACCTCTATAAATTTCATTATCTTTTTCGTTTGATAGACACTAATTTTTAAGATTTTATCAGACTCATTGCCTTGGCTAAAAAGAGACAATGACAAGAACATAGATGACACCAGCAAAGTCATAAATTTGGTTTTCATGTTTTTTTGATTTTTTACAGTAAAAAACTGCAATAGTTTTGGTAATAAGGAAATACATTCCAAAAATCGTGCTATTGTATCATAGCCATGCACAATATTATCCACATTAGTCGCCTCCAACGACCTCTTGATAACGTACCCAAGATTTAGCGTAAGCTATATAGCCAATACGCTTTGCTTTTATTGACAAAAGAAACTTGATAAAATCGAATTACATTCACCTTTCACCTACAAAAAGCGTATTTTATAGCAATTATTGCTTTTTTCATTCAAATAATACCTAATCCAAATGATGATTCTTGACGAAATTGATAATTATAAACTAACTAGAAAGTTAATCGAAAAATATGCCGTTGTTTTTATCGTGGTCTCCATTATCACTTACTTTGCCAATAACTTTGGCAGAACTTTTATTGACGACTTTACTGATTCTATTGGTTTTAGCTTTTTAATCAGTTATTATTTAGTCTCTACTATACTTAACTTTTTTATAACCTACCTCGTTTATGAAGATATGAAAAGACTTGGCATGGTCAACTGGTATGTTTTGGCTACTACTGTTTTTTCTAAGTATATGGGAGTTCCCTTTTTCTTGATTTTAGTGGCTGTTTATGATAAGAATACGGAGTATGACGATTGATTAAATATAAGCTAAATGGCGATAGAGCCGCAATGAGGAATGAACAATGACCGTCAGAATGTGGATAAAGACATCTGAATGAAATCGTTATAATTTATCGTTTTTTGTTTGTTTTTTAGCAAAGTTTTAGAGCTATGTATAACAGGACGGCGAAGCCGTAGTAATTACCACTGCAACGTCACCTCATTACGTTGATTTTTAACTATATAGGCACATAGTTTTTGACGACATTGGTGTAAAAGGGCACATAGGATACAGAAGAAGGTCTTGTGACCTTTTTCACATAGACTCTCACAGCGTAAATCGCATAAGCCTAAACCGACCTAACTATTTGCTTTAAAAGCAATTAACTTCTTTCTTGATTAAAAACTTTGC
>JAHDHB010000363.1 GCA_020631545.1 Saprospiraceae bacterium
AAAGATTTTTTTTGGCCGTTTTTCAAAGGTTGAAAATGTACGTTTTTACGCCTAATTCTCACCAAAACGGTAACTCGTAATTCGTCATTCCTAATTCTTAATTCTTAACTAAAGGCGTAGCCGTCCTGTGTCTTTTCAAGCAACAGCGAAGAAAACTAAAATTAATGAACATCAGTATATTCGGTATACGGCATCATGGGCCAGGCTCGGCAAAGAGCTTAAACTTCGCTTTGGAAGAGCTGAAGCCCGACATCATTTTGATAGAAGGCCCTCCTGATGCTGACGGCCTAATCAAGTATATTGCGAACGAAGAATTGAAGCCGCCAGTAGCCTTGTTGGCCTACAATCCTAAGGAATTAATGCAAGCCTCCTATTTTCCTTTTGCAGAATTTTCGCCAGAGTGGCAAGCCATGAAATTTGCGATAAAGGAAGATATAGAAGTACGATTTATGGATTTGCCGCAGAAGTTTCAATTTGCTTTGAAGCAAGAAGAATTATCTTCCAACACCTTCGAGTTTGAGCAGAAAGAGGAGGTCGAAAAAGGGGAAGAAGTCGTAGGCGATCCCTTGACTTACATCGCCCAAATCGCAGGTTATGAGGATAGTGAGCGTTGGTGGGAAGTCACTTTTGAGCATATTGAAAGCCAAGCAGCGGTTTTTCCTGCCATTTTGGAGTTGATGACGGAATTGCGCAATGGTTTGGGGAAAACGGAAACGCCCATGACTTTGCTACGAGAAGCCTTTATGCGGAAGACGATTCGCCAAGCCAAAAAGGAAGGATTTCAGAATATTGCAGTCGTTTGCGGTGCTTGGCATTCTCCCGTTTTAGATGTAGATAAATTCAAAGCCTCCCATGATAGTAAAGTATTGCGAGGGCTGAAGCGCGTGACGGTGAAAACAACTTGGGTTCCTTGGAGTTACGAGCGTATTTCTACCCAAAGTGGTTATGGCGCTGGCGTCTTGTCTCCAGCTTGGTACAGCTTTCTTTTTGAGTCAAGAGACCAGGTCGTCATACGATGGATGACGGAGGTTGCTCGCTTATTTCGAAAAGAAGATGTTAGTGCTTCCTCTGCGCATGTTATTGAAGGCGTTCGACTTGCAGAAACCCTAGCCACGCTAAGGAATTTGTCTTTACCTGGTATCGATGAATTATTCCAAGCAGCTACAACCATTTTTTGTCAAGGAGATGCTACCCCTATGGATTTGGTGCAGCGCGAATTGATTGTTGGAAAAAAGATTGGTTTTTTGCCCGTTGAAATCCCTACGATTCCCTTGCAGCAGGATATCGAAAAGCAGATAAAATCCGCACGCTTGAATAAGGAATGGAAAGCACCTGGGACTATTGAAAAAAAATTAGATACTCGTAAACCCACTCAATTACAAGCGAGCCACCTGATTCATCGATTGATTATCTTAGGCATTAGTTGGGGGGTAAAGCAGCGTATTCGTGGGGATAAAAAAGGCTCTTTTCATGAGCTTTGGCGATTAACTTGGGATGTCAATTTTTCTATGGCTATCATTGAAGCAGGCATGTGGGGCAATACCGTTTATTCGGCTGCCGTCAATTATGCTTGTAAAAGAGCTGAAAATTTAGAAGATTTACCCCAAATATCCAAGGTCGTTAATGTTGCGCTAGAGGCAGATTTGAAAGATGCGATTCCTAGGCTAATCCATAATTTACGCGATAGTTTGGCGATGACCAAAGATGTCAGCAATATGATGGATGCCTTGAATCCCTTAGTGAAGGTGCTTCGATATGGAAACACTAGGGGGACAGATACGGGAAGTGTAGAACAGGTTGTAAATCAGATGATTCCTCGCATTTGTATTTCGCTACCTGCTGCTTGTACTTCCATAAATGCAGAAGCAGCGGAGTTGCTTTTTGCGAAACTAACAGAAACAAATCGAAATATTTCCATCCTCAATGCTCAACGGCATACAGCGGATTGGAATCGAACCTTAGAGACGATTACTAATGGAAAAGAGGTGAATCCACTATTGTTGGGGGCTTGCAGTCGAATGTTATTTGATAAATCTGTTTGGGATATTGAAAAGACAGCTACCGCAATGCAATTCGCACTTTCTAGCGGCAGTTCCGCCAATCAAGCAGCAGATTGGTTGGAAGGGTTTCTAGATGGTAGTGGTTTGTTGTTGATTTACAATTTGGATCTTTGGAATATCTTAGATGGATGGGTACACAATTTAGATATGGAAACCTTAAAAGAATTGTTGCCCTTACTTCGGCGTACGTTTTCCAGTTTTACACCTGTAGAACGACAAAAAATGCTGAATCTTGCTAAGCAGGGTAGTGGAGTGGCGATGCCTGCCAAAGAAGAACAATTGATTGATGAAGAACGAGCAGCTAAGGTGTTACCTATCTTACAATTTTTGTTGGAGTAAATCTTTCACAATTAAATACAAAAATGGATAAAGAACGACTTGAAAAATGGCGGCTAATCCTTGGAAATCATGCCGATCCAGAGGAATCTATTTCTTTGGATGGGGATGCTCGTGGAATGGATGAGGTACTGGAAGCCTTATATGATTCTGACAAAAAAGGAGGTTTGGGAAGTTCGTCTCCTAAGGTCAATCGTTGGTTGGGAGATATACGAAAATACTTTCCGAGTACGGTGGTTCAAGTGATGCAAAAAGATGCCATGAAGCGCTTAGGCATGGAGCAAATGCTTATGGAGCCTGAGCTTTTGGAGTCCGTAGAACCCGATGTTCATTTAGTAGGTACTTTATTGTCACTTAGCAAAGCAATGCCTGTCAAAACCAAGGAAACAGCACGTAAAATCGTGATGAAAGTGGTTCGAGAATTAGAAAAAAAGTTAGATAATCCGATGCGTCAAGCAGTTACGGGGAGCATTAACAGAGCCGTTCGCAATCGACGTCCGAAGTATAATGAGATAGACTGGCCAAGCACCATTCGGAAAAACCTCAAGCATTATCAGCCAAAATACAAGAGCATTATCCCCGAAAACTTAGTAGGATTCGGACGTAAAGGACAAGCTTTGCGCGATGTGATCCTATTGGTTGATCAAAGTGGCTCCATGGCTACTTCGGTGGTTTATGCTAGTGTTTTTGGGGCAGTTATGGCTTCCATTAAGGCTGTAAAGACACATATGGTGGTATTTGATACGGCAGTAGTTGATTTGACGGAGCATCTACAAGACCCTGTAGACCTTTTATTTGGGACACAACTAGGTGGAGGAACGGATATCAATAAGGCCTTAGCTTATGTTGAAAAACTAATCACCAAACCATCTGAAACGATATTGGTTTTGATAAGTGATTTATACGAAGGAGGAAGAGTGGAGGAAATGTTGAAACGTTCTGCCGCTATAAAGGCATCTGGGGTACAGTTTGTAGCGTTACTCGCTTTGAGTGACGAAGGAGCCCCAATGTATGATAAGCGGGTAGCACAGAGCTATGCTGCTTTAGATATTCCAAGTTTTTCCTGTACCCCTGATCTTTTTCCTAGCATGATGGCTGCTTCGATCAAGAAAGAAAATCTTCAACATTGGATGACGCAAAATTTAGTAAATCCTAAGTGATTTTTATAAGAAGGTTTTTGAATTTTAGGTGGACATCCTTGAAGCACTTTACCCAGCTAGTTAAGCTAATTTAGTACGAATAAGTGGATTATAGTTCAGTTTTTGGCCAAAAAACATGCTTTAAGGTAATTTTAGGTCGAAAAATTTGTCTATCTGATAAAAAACATGTAAAATTGAAGTATAATCGCCTAAATTAATTCTTTACTTTAGGCTATGATTATATTTATTGTGTCAGAATACACTATGTTTTCCCAAACGCTATTCATTTTTTTAGAATGAATTCCCTTTTAGATTTATTTAATTAAATCTCGAAAACAATTTAGGATAATTCTCGTTATAAGTAATGTTAAGTTACTCCTTATATATAGTTAGGTGTGGATAGAAACACTTTTTAGAAAGTAATTTATTTTCTAAATTGAAAGCGCTCTTACTAATCTAAATCCATCAATTGTTTGATCTGGATGTTCAATCTCATACTATTAAAACTCATACTGGATTACAGTTGCATTTGACTGTCTTTCTTCCTAATTTTTGTTTTAAGGTAGCTATTTAGTTTTCTAAACTATTGGTATCGAAAAATAATTATTTAGCTAGAACGTTATATTTACAAAGAATCAATCATTTTGAGTTGTAGTCGGTTGCAAGTCAGTTTTTTGTGCCGTCGAGTATGCATTTTGTTTTGACTGAGGCGCGTGTTATTTCTCTTTTTCAAGGCGAAAGAAAGCCAAAAAGGAAAAATAAGAATACCATTTAATAAGGAGGTTTTGCTTTAAGTATGTGTTTTATTTGAATCTGTATAGCGTTAAGTATTTTACCGAAGGTTGAGAAAATACGAACGAAATCCTTATATTTGCGAGATTTTTTATTTAAAAGAAGCAACCCCTCTTGTGAATTTGCATTCCACATTAGTACTGCTTTTATTAGGAAACCATTTATGCTAATCATGAACAACGCTAATGTCCTGTTTTTTTAGGATGTTTGTTGTTTTATTCTATAATAACCTTTTATCCAAGAAAAGGCCCAAGAAATGCTATTTAGAATTAATTTAAAGAACAGTAAGAAAAACGTGTTACTAGATGATCTCGTTTATGACTATCTATCTAATAACACTTACTACCAAAAGATTAAACTTTTGGAGAATCTCCGTGAACACTCTAGCGGCTGCGCCGTTTTCCAAAAATCTTGGAGACAAGCTGATGGAAAGTATAAAGTGGAGACTATTTATTTACACAAAATAATCGCTGAAAAGTTTATCACTAGACCAGAAGACGAAGCAGTCAAGTACGTCGGTGCTAAGAATGCCAATAAGTTAGATTGTCGGCTCAAAAATTTAGAGTGGCGGACAAAGGCAGAAGCAGCCCGAAAGAAAAATACTGTAACGAAGACTGGTTATCGTGGTGTTGTACAACAAGGAAAGCGATTTAGAGCAATGATTGCCGTTAATCGAAAATCCATTCACATCGGTACTTTTGATACTGCAGAGCTAGCTGCTGAGGCTTACAATAAAAAGTCTAGGGAGTTGTTTGGCGATGCTGGTAAAATCAATAAAATTAGGAAGAATCCTAAGCCTGTTGAGGCTACCGCTGAGAAAGGAAAAGCGGCTAAGAAAAAGAAAACTACAAGGAGAAGAGGTAACGACACTGTGCCACGTTAGCTGGTGGTGTTTTAGCTTAAAATGACTGTAGGTAAAGATAAGGAGTGCATTATAAGAACGATCTGGAATTTTTGTTTTTTAGCAATAGTTGTCGATTTGAAATTTATGATGTACTGCGAATTCGCTACTTAGTTGTTTTGTCCTTTAGTTTTGGTGTTTTTTAGTCGACCTATTTGGTCATCAATTAATGGTCTTACTTTGTTTTGAGTTTGACCATGGGGTTATCAATTCTACTTAGTTTTTTGTTTAAGTAGATTTTATAAGCTTTTTGTGTTTGTTTCTTTTTGTGTTTGGTTTTTATTATTCAAGCTAGATGCCTACCTTTGGCTAAATCTTGAAGCAGGATTCCTATAACCTTATGGGAACCTTCGTTACAAGGATTTTATTTTTCTGTTTCCTTGCTGACGAACCTATATCAAATCATGAATGTTTTACGCATAAAAAGTTGGGGATTAACGATTAATAAAGAGGAGCCCTTCCTGGTTTCTGGCCCGTGTAGTGCAGAAACAAGAACGCAAGTTCTTGATTCTTGTCGCCATTTAGCTAAATATGGCGTTAGCCTATTGAGGGCAGGGATATGGAAACCTCGAACGCGTCCAAACTCTTTTGAAGGGGTTGGGGCTAAAGGACTTCCTTGGATTAAGGAAGCTGGTGAGATAACAGGTTTGCCCGTAACGGTAGAAGTCGCCAAGGCTAGTCACGTAGAAGCAGCACTCAATGCGAATATTGATGTGTTGTGGATTGGTGCGCGTACTACGGTGAATCCTTTTGCTGTGCAAGAAATTGCTGATTCCTTAAGAGGAGTAGATATTCCCGTCATGATAAAAAATCCTGTAAGCCCTGATTTAGAACTCTGGATCGGGGCTATCGAACGGCTGTATCTAGCTGGAATCCACAAACTAGCGGCTATTCATCGAGGTTTTTCTGTTTCTAAATCGACTCCTTATCGCAACCAACCTAAATGGGAGATTCCTATAGAACTAAGACGAAGAATCTTTGGCTTGGAAGTCATTTGTGATCCTAGCCACATTTGCGGCAAGCGTTCCTTGCTACAAGGAGTAGCCCAAAAAGCTTTAGACCTCAATTTTGATGGCTTAATGCTGGAAACGCACATTAATCCAGATAAAGCGTTAAGCGATGCTCTTCAACAAGTTACGCCAGAAGGATTGAACGTCTTGATGGATAGCTTGGTTATCCGGGAGATGACTACGGATGATCCTGAATACTGGAATAAACTAGAAGAATTGAGGCAAGTTATTGATCAACTTGATGCTGAAATCATTGAGTTGCTTCGAAATCGTATGGAGGTTGCTAGTGAAATAGGACGGTACAAAAAAATAAACAACATCAAGATATTGGATATGGAGCGCTGGCGTCATATCTTTGCCACTCGTATGTCTATGTCGAAAGAAGCAAACCTAAGTGAGGATTTCGCGAATGGTCTTTTACAAGCCATACACAAAGAATCTATCAAAAAACAAACGGAGGTAATGAATTTGAAGGATTTATGAAATATGGTGTAAGCGGTGCAAAACATCGTAAATCTTACATCATAAATCTTACATCAATATCATGGTTGAAAACTTACTAAAAACGAAAGAAATTAGGCTTCCAGTGATGGAGCAATTCTATACTATTCAAGGAGAAGGTGTGCACCAAGGGAAAGCGGCCTATTTTATTCGTCTTGGTGGTTGTGATGTAGGTTGTGTATGGTGCGATGTCAAAGAATCTTGGGATGCTGAAGCTCATCCAAAGGTAAGCGTAAATGATATTGTGAAGCAAGTAGAGCAATTTCCTATTTCTATTGCTGTGATTACAGGGGGAGAGCCTTTAATGCACAACCTAGATGATCTATGTGGAGCGCTACAACGTAAGCAAGTTCGTACTCATATCGAAACATCAGGCACACATCCTTTGACGGGGATTTGGGATTGGATTTGTTTTTCACCTAAAAAATTCAAAGCGCCTTTACCCGAATTTTACAGCAGAGCTAATGAGCTGAAAATCATTGTGTATAACAAACACGATTTAGCTTGGGG
>JAHDHB010000364.1 GCA_020631545.1 Saprospiraceae bacterium
ATTCTATGGAGATTTATGCTGTAAAAGAGGCCATTTCTCCTAAGGATTTTGAACAACCAGCAAAAATAGAAAACAAGAAAGCGGATAAGGCACCTCTAGCCTACTTTATTCCTTGGACCGATCTCCAAGAGGTACGAGTCTTGGCCGAGTTGTTAAGTAATTATGTAAAGGTAAGGGTAGCGGAAAAAACATTTAAAATAAATGGAAAGGAATATCCATCGGGTACGCTCGTTGTTTTGCCTGCCAATAACAAAAATTGGGGGACAAGTCTAGATTCCTTTATCAGAAAAGTAGCTGACAAGCACCAAGTTTCCTTAGAATATGCTTTTCCTGGTCAAAAATCTAGCGTTAGCTTTGGTTCCTCTAGTTTTAATTTATTGTCAACACCCAACATTGCTTTGATTAGTGGAGAAGGTATAAGCTCTAACGCTTTTGGCGAATTATGGTTTTATTTTGATCGAGAACTCAAGTATCCAACCTCCATATTAACGATGGAAGATCTAGGAAACACCAACTTAGACAAGTACAATCTAATCGTTTTACCTTCTGGCAATTATAGCTATCAAGCAAGTAAAAAATTAAAGGAATTTGCAGAGCAGGGTGGAAAGGTCATTGCTATGGAAAAATCGATTTCCATCTTTTCTTCTTCAAAAGAAAAGAGCAGTTCTTCAAAATCCTCCAACTCATCATCTCCACTGAAACGCTATGAAGATGATGAACGGCATAAGCTGAGTAAGCGGGTAGAAGGTAGCATTTATAAGGTGTACTTGGATGACTCCCATCCACTAGCTTTTGGCTTGGGAAAATTCTTTTACCTGATGAAACGGAGTAGTAAGGTTCATGAGTATTTAGAAGAAGGCTGGAATGTAGGAACCTTCAAGGCAAATAGCCATACGAGTGGTTTTGTGGGACATGAGCTAAAACGTAAAATCCCTAATAGTCTTGCCGTAGGGATTGAAAAAAAGGGAAAGGGGAATGTTATTTACTTTTCCGACTCTCCAATTTTTAGAGGATTCTGGCATAATGGAAAACTCCTACTTGGCAATGCTGTATTTTTTTAATGATAAGTTTTGTACGCTTCGCTTAAAAGGATATTTGGTTTTAGAACTCGAATTTGCTTAAGCAAGGCTTCTTCTTTTGCAAAAATTGGGTATTGATTAAAAAAAGTTGAAAATTTTCGAATTCTGCCATTCTCTCAAGCACGTATTCTAAAATTTTAGACAAAAATCCAGTCTTTTGCCCTCCCTCTTTAGCATTCAGAGTACAAGTGATTGATTTTCAAACACAAACACAACACTAATACTTAAACTACTTCTAAGAATATTCCCCAGTCAAATCTATTGCAAGCGCAAAAACATCTAAACAAATAAAATTCTAGAAAATTTTATTCAATTGATTCGTTTTTTTTTCTTCGATATAAAACTGATAAAATAAAGTTTAAAAAAATACACAAACCCACCCATAAACAACTAACATACAACACTTTTTACTAAAAAAATATAACGAATACAATCAATATTCTGGGCATTTTTTCCCGTTTTTTTGAAAAATTAGTATTAAAATTAAAAGAAGAATGGTCTTATCTTGCATACCATAAGAGCTAAGGTATAGAAAATACGAGTTCTGAAGAGGCGAATTACCATTTTTAAGTTCGCTGTATCCATCAAAGGAAGTGGATATTTACTAGATAAAACTCACAATGGTTGTCTAAACACCAACTGACCAAGATGAATCGAAATTATTAGGGTTAGTGGGTGGTATTCTTACCACTATTTGGATGGTTTGCCCTGCTAAGAATGCTGTGCTGCTTTTAAAGTGTGAAAATATTAAGAAAAGGCTAAAACTCTTAAAGCACCCATTACACAGGTTTCAGCGGGGAAACCATTTTTTGAAATTGAAAGAGAAATCCATTACCCTCTTCCAATTTCAAAAGCTTAAAAAGCAAGAATAATTAGTGCAATTATTCTTGCTTTTTTTTATGTTATTACGGCAACTGAGAAGCATTGTTCCGATTGTTCCAGACCTTACTTCTATCCGATGCTGTTGTACTGCCATCCATATTAACGTCTGACAATAAATAGCCCGTTTGATTTCGCTCATTCCAAGTTTTACTGCGATCACTAGCTTCAACAGCATCATTCAGGTTCGCATCTCCACAAACCATCACCGCTGCGCCATTTACCGTTTTTCGTGTTACGGAAGGATAGATCGCCGTTGTAATATCCGAGAAATCAACTAAATCTGCTCCAGCAGAACGAAGTTCTACAGGTGTCGCCGTCATTAGGGACAAGTGAGTACGGTGCTGAACTGCGATGTAATAATCATCGGCATCCAAGGAGTCAAAAAATAAGGGACATCCTGTTTGAGGATCCACCACCTCACCATTTCTCAATAAGACAGCAGATTGTGTAGCCAATACAAGAGCGGGGTCGTTTTTATCTCTAACTTCGACAAATACCCAGTCTACAAGTTCAAAATCACCCGTTTGAGCTGCTACTTCAGCGCTAATCGTCTCTCCAGCACTAAGCACCTGAGTAAAACCCAAAGCACCATAAGGCTCATCATTCGGCAGGTAGCCTGAGGAAAACAAGTTATTGCTCATCAAGCTATTACCATCAAATGGCCCTTCCAAAATAGTTTTCACCTTTAAAGCAACGCCGATTGGTTCTACCAATATTTTAAAAGGTGTTTTCCAGTCTTCTAAAGCTACTTGATTGTGCGTAATACGAACATAGTAATTTTGGGCACTTTCTGAGCAATTCATCAATTCTACCGCTGTCGGTACTGGAGTAGACTGTGCAAGAAAAACAACGGACTCACTTCCACTGCCTGTTTCATAGGCGTTAGGCGTATCATAGACGTCAATAGTTCCACTACGCAAAGGCGTGGGAGTGACCTGAATTGATACTTTAGATAAGGCCGGCACTTCAAAAACATACCAATCCTTATCTTCCCCATTCGAACGATTGCCATCAGCAGGAAGTATACTTGGCGGTACTTGTGCCATCCCTGCATAAGTTGTATTTAAATCAATATCCCAAGCAAAAGCCGGATAATCGCCCTCATCTAAGGTACGAATAATATGCAGAACATCCTCTGCTTGGCTAGAGTGCAAAACATTAGTCGGTGTCGTAATTCTATCCGTCAAGCGGTGCGGTATTCCATCTTGAGGAACAGGAATACTAGCACCAGCTTCAAAATCCCCAGATGTACCATCACCTCCTTGATATAGCCACATTCGTTGGTCATCGACTACACCATCACCTCCTTCCGTACCTACAACGTTAGAGCAGAACCAAGTGTACCGAACATTTGTAGGCAAAGGCATGGCAGGGTTGTCATAAGTTCCATACCAAGCAAAATCATGACTTCCTCCCGCTTCTGTTGTTCCATCTATATTAATACCAACAATCATATCGTCGGTTTCACCATTACAGTCAACATCTTCACTATGGTAAGGAGATGCCCCATCTGGAATGTCGTTTTCTAAACCACCAAATAGGTAGGGGCCAGGATAATCATCCGAAAAAACATTATCATAACTATACCTCAAATCACGAACAGCCTCACTAAGAATATCAGGCAAGGTATTTTGTACTTTTTGTTCTTGGTTTCCCTCATCAGAAGTAAACACATCGGTAATATTCCCAGCAGTATTACTTCCCAAGTGCGGCGTACCTACGGTAACTAATTTTGCGACTTTATGTCCATCTGGAGCATTGGGATCAATCCACCAACGAGGATGCCCATTCTCATCCAAGCGCTGCAAATACTCTCGTGCTGCTAATCCTCCCATCGAATGGCCTACCAAAATAACCTTGTCTTTACCCGGATTAGCCGCTAGGACAGAATCAATCATCTTACCAACCATATAGCCTTGCTTCAAAACAGCAGCTTCATTGTTATCAGAACAATTAAAACAAGGAGCGGAGGAAAAAAATGGGTAAGGCACAACATCATTTCCATCCTTGCTATTATTAAAGCTCATAGCATACAAACATCCTGCATCTAATTGATTATCATGATTATCAAATATCCATTGAGCATCATCATTCCGACCATCATCATCAAAAACTCCATCACCTCCGTGTAAAGCATCGCTACGCTTAGTAATCACGCCTAGAAAATACTCGTGCGTATCTTCTGCGTTGGGCATACTGTAAAAAATATGAGGCGAAAAATCGGAACCTTGCGGTGCTGGGGCAAGTCCTCCCCACACATTCTTAAAGTCATTATCATCATAAACGGGTGACCAATAGTCTCCTCCACTTATCCAACCATGTAAAAACAATATAGGATAGGGACAATCACAAGGCTGTTGTTGCGCCTGCATAAAAAAGCTTGAAAAAACAAGTGCAAATACACTAATACTTTTCAAGACTACTTCTTTAATAGACATAATTAGTTAAAGAATTTTTAATCGTTTTATAATGTCACAAAGTTAAGAATTCATCTTATGTAATACACACGAAACTACAATTTTCTTTTATTCCTCCCTCAATTTTTAATTTTGATGACTGCTTGATTCTATTTTCATCAATAAAATAGCATAGAGTCTAAGGAGTTCATTACAAATTTACAAGCCATTTCAAAATAAAATTTGGGTAATCTGGTATTATTTCCATCAAAAAGTTACAAAATTGAACAATCAAAAAACTATTCCAAAAATAAATCCTTCAAAAAAAGAACCAGAACGTAAATCACTATATTCCAAGATATTATAACAACAACTTTAACCTACCCCTGTATTTCCCAACCTAAACAACTTTCCGTTATTTCTATTTTTCCAACTAAAACACCCCTTAATTTAGCAGCAGGTTTTATACAAAACCACTAAAAACAACATAAGAGGAATAGCTAAAGGACATTATCATTTACGTGTCAACATCATTCCCATTTTCTTAAAAGTACTAAACTCATAATTATCATGAACAAACTAACTTTAATTGTAATACTTCTAGGACTACTGCTCCAATCTTGTACCAAAGACCATGACTTTGCTACAGAAATCGAAACACAAGGGACAGAGGAAATGGTTGATATTGAAAGTGATGGAACAAAGTTGAAAGGAAAGGTTTTCGATGATCCTCATGTAATAGAAATTGTTCCTCAAGATGTATTGAACAAACTTCAGCGTGGTGAAGAATTAACCTCAGAGGAAAAAATAAACATTGATAAAGTGAGTTTTGAACGCATTACCTATAACAACCAAAGCTATTCCATCGATGAGGCTCACGCCGATGAAGGCTTGAAGGAAGTTTATTTCGATAAGAACACAATTACCTTAATCGTTGAAAAAGACATTTACCTGTTTGATACCGAGGAGGAAATGGAAATCTTTCAGGTACAACTAAATACGAAGATCAACAATAGCGGTAGCGTTCGTTTCAAGGCACGTTTTTGGGAACATACCAATTTCAATGGTGCAAGTCTTTACTACCAAGTAAGCTCCACGACCGTAAATCGTATTGGCTTCATGCTTCCATCTAACTGGCAGAACAGAACATCCTCCGTAAAAATTTGGGATGCCTACATCATCAATCGTCATCCTACTACTGAATTGAAATACAAAATGATAGCTAATGATGGTAGAACAATTACTTATCCCATCAGCTATTCAAGCAACTACATGCAATTTTCTAACTTTTTCAACCTTTATCCCTTAGATGATGTATGGCAGTGGAATGCAGACTACAATGACCGTATCATAGCCTTCTCTATAGGTATCGGCAGCATCAATAGTGTTTACTTGACAGGGGGTAATAACATCTTCTCTTTAGAAGGTTTTGTCAATTTCGTAATCGATCAGAGTCTTGCAGGGCTACAGACTGCCCTAGGAGGAATTCTTTTCGGAACGGGTAATGATGATGGTACGATTGTAGAAGCACCACACGATGTGATGATGTTTCAATCGGTAGATTATTGGGAAAATCGTATAAAAATTCGCTCAGAAACAGATAATACCGTTTATATAGAAGGTATTCCTAGTGGTACCAATCGTGATGAATGGATAGCTACAAATGTCGTCAACCATGGCGTACCCCAACCACTCTATCATTTAATGAGTGCAAGGAGCAACAAGGTAATGGATGAGTGTGGTAACTGCCCTGCCAATGACCGAAAAATTTTCCAATGGACATATAATGGCGGCCACAATCAGCATTGGGTATTTGTAAAATATGACCGCTGGTGGTGGTCTCAACCAGAATATAAGATCGTAAATGTATGGTCTGGAAATCATCTTACTCGCATCAATGGAGATGTAAAACTGGTAGGAAAATCATCTTACGGCTATGACCATAATAAGCAGCGCTGGTTTATTCATGACCGAGGATAGCCTTTTCAGCGTGAACTGACTGACTTGATTCAATTAAAAAATAAAAACCGAGTATTGTCTTGAGATGATACTCGGTTTTGCTTTGCGAACGACTCCTTGTTATCAATACCGTATCAAAAGTAAGCCTTCCGCTCTAAGCTGCACCCAAAAATCACTATACAAGAATTCATCAAAATCTCCCTCTAATTGTGTTTGATAATCCTCTTTAAGCATTTTTAGTGTGGTAACCGTATTGGAATTGATAAAAAGAGAAGGAAAAATGCCCTCTAGCCACTCCGCAACGACACGCTCCATTTCAAAAGAAATCGTATTGGTATTCGTATGAAAAGTCAAGTAGACCCAATTTTCATCAACGGTTTCTATTTCTGGTAAGCCTCCAATCCAAAAAAGACGATAATCTAAGCACAACCGATCCGGCTTATCAGGACTATAAATGGCCTCTTCTACTAGATCATTCCCATGAACGGTGGTCGGCGTTTCAAACGAAAACCAGGTAGATAAGGGCAATTCAAGCCCAATACCGTGCATATAATTAAACAGCGCCTTATTCAATCCTTCCGTATACTGACCGTGATCCGCTCCTGTGGGATCATCGTGTTCCAAATCATTGTAAGCAAAGGTTCCTTTTTCTGGCCCTACAAGGGTAACGCCATATTTTTCAGGTTGTTTTCCAATAGGACTGTGCGCTGTCATGGAGAAACGATGCCAAAAACCGGACTGAATACAACCATTTATAAATAACTGTCGAACGACTTCTAGAGAGTCTATCGTCTCTTGTTCCGTTTCTGTTGGAAACCCGTACATCAGGTAAGCATGAACCATAATGCCTGCTTCTGTAAATCCCTGAGTGACCTTAGCCACTTGCTCAATGCTCACCCCTTTTTCCATTAATTTTAGCAAACGATTCGATG
>JAHDHB010000365.1 GCA_020631545.1 Saprospiraceae bacterium
GGAACTTTTACGACTCAAGCTGCTTGTATTGAATTAAATAGCGGAGTAGAATTACATGTTGAATTCCTAAAAGTGGGTTCTCCAATTCTGTCTATTACAATACCTGATAAGTATATCACGAATGAGGGTGTCCTAGCAACACCACTAGAAGTCACTGTCAATCGAAATCAGAAAACGGTTTATTCGATCTATAGTGATGGATTACAAATCTCATTACCTGCACTCTCAGGAACTTTTCTTTTAACTGTCAAGGTAGGAGATTTAGTTCACACGCAAAAAATAACACTGTAATATTGTCGCGGAACTCGTTTCTCTACTAGCCTTTAAGTTCCGCGATCTTTTCCTTTATCCATTTGAGTTCAACAATTTTACCGTTAAAAGAAGCTAATTTAGTCAAAGCTTTTTCTTTAGTACTATCTGCTTTATGATGTTTCGCCAAGCGATTAACTAAGCTGATGAAATTCAAGTAATACTGTTTAGCTTCTTCGTCTATTTTTCCATTGGCAATTTGTCGATTTAGCATGTTTCTCAAGGAAGCTTCCTTCCTTTTTAAAAATACGACCGCATCGTTTTTGGGGTACTGTTCATATGTACATTTTATATCTAACGAAAACTTTCTTCGTCTATATACTGGTAGTAAATTCTGAGCCGTTTCTAGTTGTTTTAAAAGCGCTTGTGCTTCTAGGTATTCTTTCTTACCAAAAAGAAGATAGGCATTAGCCAACAAAAGGCTCAGTTTCCTTTCTCGTTTATCTAGGATTAGATTTCCTAGAGATTTAATGGCTTCCTCAAGTAGCTTATAATCTCCAAATGATTGAGCAACAAATATTATGTTATAGAACTGTGCTCTAGTTATATAAGGTTTTTCTTCAAATATCCTATTTTCTATCCCAAATCTGTATAATTTCAAATATTCATATCTTGACCCATCGTTTTTATTAGGATTTACTATCAATGCATTTACTAATGCAACTAGCAAAAATTCCCTATCGGAATCTAATTCCAAGGCGTGCTTAAGATAAGTATCTTTAAGTATTTGGTAATCTTTAAAATTAGGTTTCAAGAAGTACTTGACAACCAACATTTGAATATGGATAAGTGGTGCTTCCTCATGCTTGGCCAATGCAAGTATATGCTTGATTTCGTGTTTGAGTTTCAAGGGGATTTTTTCCCTTTTTCCTCTACAAAGCGTAAGCTCGTCAATCAGATTTCGTAGTTTATTGACTAGGAAAAAAGTATTCAAATTCGCATCGCTTTTATGTAAACTGGCTTTTGTTTTTTCTACAAGTCTATGATTGTGCTCGTCATCATAGACTTCCCACTGCAATAAAGAACGAAGACTTATAGGTTCCTTCTTGGCTTTCGCAAGGACTTCCTGATTTAAGGCTCTCATTTCCTTGATACGCCCATGTTTTCTATAGTATTCCGCCTCTAATCTTTGTCCTCTAGGCGTTGTTTTCACCTCCCTGAGTAAGAGGAAATCATTTAATAACAGCTTCAATTTACGAAGCAACTCACGTATTTTATGAGCTTGGTAATCGTGTTCCTCTCCATGAACATACATATAAGCTTCAACTCTATCTTTTTCGCTATCCGTATATCGCTTTTTTTTAAGGACTGTGATAAAACGCCATAACTCTTGAAGTTCTTTGTCCAATTGGCCTAAATACTCATCAAAAGCATTAGTGCCATTGGTATAACGCTTCAATAAGGTAATGAGTGCTAAGATGTTTAATTCTTTCATGGTAGCTTTGTTTTGAGTAGGCATACCGATGCCATTCCTAAAATGGCGTGGAAGCGAGGGGAAATCGCTAGGAAGAATTCACAATTTAATGGATTCTATTTAAAAATAAAAGAAATACATCCATTGATTATTAACGAACTGTCTTTTTTACTATTTCAAATACAAGGAAATACGAGGAAATACGAGTAGGAAACTAACTCTTTATCAACCTCGAAGTACTCCTAGACATCCCTTAATTATCAAATATTGACCACCTAAATACGTGATCATTATCCATACCGGCGCAAAAGCTACAGGCTCTTTAAAGGCATTTATGGCAAGGATTAAATCAGAAATCATAAAGGATAAAGCGCCTAGGAATAGGATACGGGATAAGGGCTGCGGTAGACGATGGTGAAGGTTCAGGCTAGCTAAGACCATGACGATGATAGCTAGGCTGTACAGCGGCACGGCAATTTGTAAAACAGGGTTCAAACTAGTATGCAGATAGGTATTGATGGCGATAAAAAACAGGAAAAAGGGAATCGCTAGTGTTTTATTTTGCTGGAGAAGTCCCCTCTTCTCTGACGAAAAATTCCAAAAGACAAGGATATAAAGGAGGTGTGTCATAAAAAAACAAACAAGCCCCAACAAGAAAAAATGCTCCCCAAGTTGACTAACTAAGCCTAGGAGCACATCTCCTAAAAAGCTAAAAACCAAAGCTATTCCAAGCATATTCCTTGAACTCCCTAAGGATTTTGTCGTGTTTGAAAGAAACCATACTGCAAGTACGGGCATGAGTAATGCTTTCGAAGGAAGTTGAAAATGCGCTAGAAAACCGAGTCTAGTACCAATGTGGAAAACACTAAGGAAAAAATATAGGTAAATAAGGTGGTTCTTGTTCTTCATTCGATCATACTGTTGTATTCGTAACAAAGATAGTCAAAACTTATGTGATACATGGCGGCGAAGCCGCAGTTAAGAGTTATCCGCGATAGCTATCGGGATAGGAATTAGGAGTTGCCGTCAGTACTAAAAAACAGGCGAAGCCTATTGCCGAATAAGCCTTTACCCATCAAGCCATTAACTTTGTGTCAAAATAAAAACTGGCATGACTTATCTTAAAATTGGAGCTTGGTCACGGGGTGGCTTTAGGGACCACCGCGTGACGCTTCTCTAAGAGTTATGTGCAGAATGCTTATATGCTCTTATATCTCTTATATGGTTCAAAATACGCCAAAACCAACAACGCACTCTTTTCAAGTAATAGGAGGAAAATAGTTGCTAAAAATTAACAAAAGTTTACGCTTAAGTTATTAACTTATGTCGGTATTCTTTTCACTTATTACCTTATAAAACCCAACTATGAGACACGTTCTTTTAATCGTTCTATGTTGTACCTTTTCTTTACCTGCTGTTTTTGCTGACCCTTGGGATAATCTTACCAAAAAACAAGCGGAAGAGACGGTCGAATACTTAAAAAAATATCCTTTTATTCTTGATTATTGTGATTGCTGCGATCACAGTGGCGAATATGCGACGGAGGTATTTTTGATGCGCGTCATTTCTACTGAAATTATTCCTTCTGATTGGTCGGATGGCGATTTTAGTGTAAGGGCTACGGTGCAGAAAATTGCGCAAATTCCTTACTTGGAAAATGGCCCGGATCTATCCAAAGCTACAGCAGCAAACTCCTTAGAGGAGTACATTATCCTCATGAATTACACCTTTGGTTTTCATCCAGAAACCAAGAAAGCAGTTGCGCTTTTTGATGTGATTGATTATGACAAATATGGGGAAGCAGACTATTGTAAAGCCCCTACCCCTTTCCCAAATCCAGCTAAATTGAAAAAATATTTTAAGGATAAAGCCTACTGTTCTTGGTATAAGAAAAATGTAAAATGAGCTTTGGAAAACGAACGGGAGAGCGGAATTTTACGCCGCTCTCTCCCTCCTTATAATACCGACAATTTCAGCGTAGTATCTAAAAATTCTCCTTGTATTCGAACGAAGTACATGCCCTTTTCATATGCTGATACATGGATAGGAAGTTGGTTGTTCCCTTCCCTTATGCTTACTTCTTGATGATCGATAAGCTGACCTGTTAAGCTAAAAATACTTACTTGCAAGATCGCTGTGGAATTTGCTTGTATAAAAAGGCTTGCTTGTTCATAAGCAGGGTTGGGACTGAGCGAAATTTGTTCCACACGTTCCTTTATTTCCACATTGATAATCCAACTAAAAGAGGACACTCCGTTTAAATCTACTTGCTTTAATCGGTAATAATTATCACCGACCAAAGGCGTCTTATCCCTGAAGCTGTAAGCATTTGATTCTTGTGTAGTTCCCTGCCCTTCTACTTGTCCTATAGGGTAGAATTTGCCGTTTTGAGTAGCGCGTTGAATTTCAAAATAAGCATTATCCGTTTCCGTTTCCGTCGTCCATTTTAGCTCAACACCTCCCCGTGCTTCCTCTCCACTAAAAGCGGTCCAACTGACAGGAAGCGTCGTGGCACTCGTTCCAACACCACCTCCGAGAAACCCAGTAACGGTAAACTCCGCATAACGATGCCCCGCATAATTGCCGATGATAGGTGTTGTGTAAACCAAGTCATTGGTCGTGGCAGCACTATGTTGGAAAGCAGGGTTCGGATTGATATTCGCGTTTTTTTCAAAGTAAAACCAATTTAATTCCTCCTCCAAAGCAGTTCCGCCCCCAGCACTGAGCAAAGCATCTTTTTCTAATGCTGTGTAGTAAAATCGTACTGCTATCTTTCCCGTTGGTTGCTCATTGGGCGATAAATTTACTTGCCAGTACCGAGAAAGCACTTGCCAACCATTTGGATAAGTAGTATTTACATAAGGTGTGTTATTAGAAATAGATACTAAGGGTTTTCCTACATCCACCCCAATCGTCACATCACTAGGCTCAAGCGCTAAGGTAGGGTCATTATTTTTATAAATAGAAAACAACAAAACATCCGATTTCCCTGACTTCCAATAGTGTGTCCAGCCATCAATATCAGTACATTCCATATCGGCAGTCAACGTCGAAGTTGTCGTGGATATAGCTTCAGGACGAAGGCAATCCAGTGTTCCTACGATTTTAACATCGTCAATACCTATCGCTCCCGCCCATTTATCCCCATCATCGTAGACAAATCGTACTTTAAAATACTCATTTTTATACCCATCGAGATTCAAGGAAAAGGTAGAGGGCGCACACGACCAAAAGGAATACCAAGGGCAATCATCTTGGTGAGAGATGTCAAGTACTTCATCCCAAAATTTCCCCGTCCAAACTTCTACTGAAAAACGGCTTTCATTTTGGTCATTGGGTGCTGGTTTTAAGTTTTCGAAAGAAAGGAAATCATAACTGAAAGTCAATTGAATATCCTTGTAATTCAACAAATCTATGGCAGGGCTAGTCAGCATCATTTGCCCTCCAATATTCATGTATAAATCATCATCAAAATAGGCCATCGGAGAACCATTTACCGTGCCTAGGGGCAAATTTCCTTTGGGTCTTAGCTCATCATCAAATGCCCAAGTGCTTTCCACGCCAAGCGCAGAAGGTCGCACATTGCTATTTGTCCATCCTTTAGGTAAGCTGCCATCATTAAAATCTTCAAAAAACTCCAAGCGACAATCTAGAGGTGCTTTGTAGGTGGCTATATCTCGACAAGAAGCCGTTCCATTTATATCCGCCATCGTTTCTACGAACGCCAATCCTTGGGAATTTGCAGGCAGTCCCCTTACCGTTATGACTTGGCTATGCCCTTGTCTTATCTGTGGATAATTAACGCCATTGACCCAAATAGTAAAATTACTATTCAAGGGAAGCTGATGCTTGACCGCTACGTTTAGATCATAGGTTCCTCCACCACAATTGACGGGCTTAACGTCTTCAATTTCAATAAAAGAGGAAAAAGAGGTTTCTAGATAAACGCTGCTAGCAGTCGAAATCCCTAGGCAATTGGTCTGTACTTGGACTTTATACTGCTTGCAATATTCCATGGGCGGAGAAAGGGTAAGCGCTGTAGCCGCAGTAGTAGTCGAAAAGACCTGCGCATTGCTTTCCAATTCATGAATCGAAACGATGTAGGAGTTTGCTCCACTCCCTAACCAACTCACAGAGAGCCCAGTACCATTTACAAGGCTAACATCTAGATTCTGAGGGCTAGGACAATTCGGGATTCCGCAATCCTCGAAGCAGAGAAATTGATTCAGTTGATTATTGATGGCATTGATAGCATACGAAGACCAAGAAGAGGAGTTATTTAAAGCGGCATCCATGATATCCCCTGAAGCCGTCGGATTATGATTGGCGCCCAAATTGTGACCAATTTCATGCGTAGCAGTTACCATCGCCATATTCGCATTAGCGGTGAAGTCTTGTAAAATATGATAACGAAATGAGCTACAAGCTGTTCCGACATACCCCATCCCTACCGCTGAGCCGTCCAACTCACGGTCTGTCCAGAATTGAGCGAGATCGAAATCGTTTGAAAAATTGTTATTGTTGCTCCAAGTTGAGAACGACTCTAGTAGATGGTAAGCATTTGTACTTGCTGACCAAGCATCGCAATTTTCACAGATGGGAGCCACTTGTTCTACAATCTGAAAACGGATATTGGAAGCAAAAGTGTTATTCGCAAAATTAGCTTCCACATTGTTCATAACGCCCAAGGTATAAGCAAAAAGTGCATCCATACTTCCATACTTTTGGTACATCGTATAATCATGAGCGATGGCAAAATCAATCGTTTTACAAGTAGCTTGCTGTGTTTTTGCTTCCTGGTGGCCTGCTTTTTCTAAGGTTGTTTGAATCCACTCCATTTGTTGCTGTTCTTCTAACCAACCACAAGATTTCCCATTCCTTTTCACAGCAGATTTAGGATAAACGACGATGACATTGGCCGCTGCCTTTGCATCAAATCGCCTTAGGGATTCCATATAATAAACTTCCTCACCTACAGGCACATAACCATAAAAAAAGTCTTCCGCCAGCGTGATTCTAGCCTCCTTTTCGGTACATCCATTCACGCTTCCTCGATAGGTATAAACGGGTTTAGGAACAAATTTCTCTTTACCCCTTCCCCCCAGTGTAAAAGCTTGATAATTAGTACTCCTCAAGTCATTCGATTCTAATTCAAGCATCCAATCATGCCTATCCCCCAATTTTAGGGGAAGGAAATCCGTCGTTTTCCCTGCAAGACGCTGATTTATTGAAGCAATAGGTATCGTATATAATTCATAATGCTTAAAAGCAGCATTTAACTGCTCCTGTTGTTTAGAAGAAGGAAGTTGTTGTTTATAAAAAGTAGTATGGGTTATTCCTTGAGCATTTGCTGGTATAAAAATCATGTTAGCCAACAACCCCAAAAGCCCAACTACGAAGCGTCGGTAAAAATGCATTTTTGTTATTTATCGGGATGATTTGTGGGTATTGGCGGCAACTGGTTTTTA
>JAHDHB010000366.1 GCA_020631545.1 Saprospiraceae bacterium
TACGCCCGTCGTATAATGAGCGCCAACAACTTCGGCAATATTCCCTAACTTTAAAGCGACTTCGTCATAAAGCGAGCTTTTGTCAAGATATATGCCTAAGAAAGCACAAACATCATACCCCAGCTTTTCATAATCAATGCTCAGCGAAGCTCCTTTAACGACGCCCATTTGTTCTAGTTTCTTCATTCTAACATGAATAGTTCCACCAGATACATGGATCTGTTTAGCGATGTCCGTAAAAGGAGTTTTCGCATCCTTCATTAAAATTGACAAGATCTTTTTGTCGATATCGTCAATTTCCGTGTGTTTTCCCATCTTTAAATGATGTTTTGGTTAATCGATTTCTTGAGAAATAACATACTCAACTAAAAAAAGGAGTTCTATTTTTTTTCAAATCGCTCCCTACCTATACCTATTTGAATAGCAAGTTAGAAATAAACAACTAATCTTTAAAAAAGTTCATTAATCTCTTCATGTTTTCACCGTATAGCGCAATTAAGCAATAAGGTTGAGTTTCTCTCCAAAAGAGGAATTAATCAAAAAATACGATCTATGATGTATGAAGCTCTCCTTGCGTAAATTATTATTTGCTACCAAATAATAAACACCATGCTTCTTAAATCGTAGTTAGATTTCCATTTCTACTTTCTATGCATTTCTATAGTAGATACTTCTTACTTTTCTGTATCTTTGTAAAACGATTTAAGACTTAGATATTTAATTAAAAATAAAATTATAATAGATGGGGCAAAAAATAATGCTACTCGCGTCATTAATCGGAGCTTTAGCCGTTATGTTGGGAGCTTTTGGGGCACACGGCCTACGTGAATTGATTTCCGCTAAAGAGTTATCTATATATGAGACGGGAAACAAGTATCATTTTTACCATACATTTGCTATATTTGTAAGCGGCTTGCTTTCGAGCCTACAAAACAACCGTAAATTTTCGTATCGCGCTGCTTGGTGTTTTATAGCAGGAATTCTTTTTTTCTCAGGTTCATTATACTTACTTGCTACAAGTTCCACACTTGGTATAGCCCACCTTAAGCCCGTACTTGGGCCTATGACTCCTATAGGCGGCCTATTTTTTATTGTAGGATGGATTTTTCTAGCACTATCTGTAAAGAAGGGAGATATTAGTCTAGAAAGAAGAATTGAATAGCCTATTTTTTCAAAACAGTGCAGTTTTTTGTACACATAACCAAAATTTTAAGGGAGAATATTTAGCAAAGGTCTCCTTTAGGAACACGCATTTAAGAGCACCATTTTAGCTTAGAACTTGCTCTTTTTAACACAAGATTAGATGAACAAACAGGATTTATATAATGACTATACGCAGACTATGCAAAAAATAGCCGATGTAGTCAATACAATAGCAATACTAGGATGGGACAAGGAAGTAAACTTGCCACCCAAAGGGGCAAGATTTCGCTCTCAACAAGTAGCGACCTTGTCAGGTATTGTACATGAATTGTTTGTTGATGATAAATTCGGCAAGTTGCTGACAAGACTTAACACAGGTAACAGCCTCAGCATCAGACACAAAAAGAATATTTCATTAACACTAAAGGACTATCAGCGTGAACAAAAGCTCACCAAGAATTTTGTAATTAAACGTTCTGAAGTTACTTCTGCTGCTTATCATGCTTGGTTGGCAGCTCGTAAAGCCAACGACTTCAACCTTTATAAAGGTGCTTTAAAAGATTTGGTGGATGTGAAAAGGGAAGAAGCGGAACTAATTGGCTATAAGGAGCATCCTTACGACGCTTTAATGGAAGAGTTTGAGCCTGATGCTAGTACGAAAAATCTTGAGGCACTTTTTGCTGATGTTCGTAAACAATTAGTCGATTTCACACGTCAAATTCGAAAACAACCTCAAGTTGAAGATAGTTTTTTACATAAATTTTTCCCTAAAGATAAGCAGTGGGATTTTGGTTTAGAAATTCTAAAAAACTTAGGTTACGATTTCGACGCTGGTCGACAAGACATCTCCCCCCATCCTTTTACGACAAACTTTTCGCCTGAAGATGTGCGCGTTACCACACGAATTGATGAAAATGACTTCAGCAATATGGTTTGGAGTTGTATTCATGAATGTGGTCATGCTCTTTACGAGCAAGGTCTCCCTAGCAGCGAATACGGCCTTCCCCTAGGCGCTCATATTTCTCTAGGTATACACGAGTCACAATCTCGACTTTACGAAAATAACCTTGGTCGTAGTCGTAGTTTTTGGAAACCTCATTTTCCTAAGCTTAAAAAACTGTTTAAGGAAAATCTTTCAGGAGTAGATTTGGACAAATTCTATCGTTCCATCAATAGAGTTTCTCCTAGTTTCATTCGTACAGAAAGCGACGAATTGCACTACCATTTCCATGTTTTAATTCGTTTTGAAATCGAAAAAGGCTTGATTGAAGGCAGCTTAGAGGTTGAGGGACTGGATAAGGTATGGAATAAAAAATACAAGGAATACCTTGATATAGAAGTTCCTGACGACCGCAACGGCATATTACAAGACATTCACTGGTCGCATGGTAGTTTTGGCTATTTTCCAACGTATTCCCTTGGAAGCTTTTACGGAGCCCAGTTTTTCCATCAAGCAAATAAGGAAATTTCAAATTTAAAACAGCTTACCGAGGAAGGAAATAACTTGCCTTTATTGACTTGGTTACGAGAGAATATCCATAAGCATGGCCGTTACTATACCGCAGAAGAGCTTTGCAAAAAGGTGACTGGCGAACCGCTTAATTTTGGCTACTTCATGGATTATGCCCAAAATAAATTCACAGAAATCTATAACATTTGATAAAGGTTTGTTTGTAGGGGGACGAGATCTCATTCCTCTACAAACAAAAAATGGAGTCTACACTGAGTAGTTGGAATTCTTTAAAATGAAATGTCGTTTTGGTGTTTTTTTAACCATATAAGACTTATAAGAAGATATAAGCATAACGTGATGTACTGGATGCAAAAGACTAATAAGAAGGTCTGCGACCTTTGTTTAAGACACCTAAGCTAAACACTTTTTTCTTGGTTCTGACTATGCCCGCTTAGTATGTAAGCTCTCTGAAACCCTCATGGCATAAATTATTATTTGCTAGCCAATAATAAACATCATACTTCTTAAATCATACATCTTATTTTGAAGAAGAGCCTTTTGGAGTGGCCTCAATTATAAATCTCCTGCAAGGCTTTCTCTACGACTTCATCCTTACGATGTAAGACCTTATAGAATCCATCTTCTTTGAAAAGTTGACGAGCAAATAAAGCTTTCAAGCGATGCTTAATTTCACTAGCACAATTGTTGTATAATCGAGCATTGAAAGGAATTGACTTCTTCTTTACGTAAGCTAAAAAATCATCCATCATCGCTTCATCTCCCTTAAACTTTCGGTTAAAATCATCAAAAGATTCGTAGGTAGCCAACTCCTCCCGATGCCGATCATGGTATTCAAAGACAAAGGCTTCAAAATACTGTGAAGACTTGGTAAAGAAAGCATTATAAACGATAGAATCTATAGGGACAAAGATATCCGGCATGATCCCACCACCCCCATAAACGATTTTTCCTTTAGGCGTTCTAAACATTGTTGAATCCGTCAATCGAATGCTATCCGCATGTTCGAATTCTCCCTTTTTACTTCGGTTATACACATCTTTATAATACTCCTTTTTCCCTTTATCGTAAGGCTTTTGAATACAGCGCCCCGTAGGCGTATAATATCGTGCTACGGTAAGCCGCAAAGCCGAGCCATCATTCAGTTCATATTGTTCTTGAACCAACCCTTTTCCAAAGGAACGACGACCAACAATAGTTCCTCTATCCCAATCCTGAACAGCCCCAGCAAGAATCTCACTAGCAGAGGCCGAACCTTCATCAAGTAAGACAATAACTTCATTGATGTCATAAAAATTCCTTCCTGTAGACTCGTAATCATTCTTTCGTTGCGTTCTTCCTTCTGTATAAACGAGTAGTTTACGACTATCAAAAAGCTGATCAGCGATTTTGGTAGCGGCCATCAGATACCCTCCAGGGTTTTGGCGCAAGTCTATAATGAGGTTTTCGAGTCCATCTTCCTCCAATTCCTCCAGTTTCTTCATAAATTCTTCGTAAGTCGTTCCACTAAAACGACTTATCTTTATCAAGCCCGTTTTTTCATCAATCATATACCCCACATCTACACTATAATTAGGTATTTTGCCACGCGTAATGGTAAATTCCATCACTTCGGGAGAACTACCACGTAGAATACCTACTCGAACCTCCGAACCTTTTTTCCCCCGCAATTTCTTCATAACCTCAGGATTGGTAATATGTACACCAGCTACAATACTATCTTCTATTTCCACAATCTTATCCCCCGCCCGAATGCCTACCGCCTCAGAAGGCCCTCCAGTAACCGGCGAAACCACAAGAATCGTATCATTCAATAAATAAAATTGGACGCCAATGCCATCAAAGCTGCCTTCTAGATCTTCGTTAACCGATTCTAATTGCTCCGCAGTGATGTAGCCCGAATGGGGATCTAAATCCTTGAGGATACCTGCAATAGCTTTATCCACAAGCTTGTCTCGATCCACTTCATCGACATATTTAGTTTCGATAAAACGCAACATTTCCTCTAGTTTCCCCACGCTTGCTCGTTTTCCTACAGGAGGAAGAACAGTAGCTTTGCCATGAGCAGGCATCGTACTATTGCGCAATTGAAAACCCACTAAGATACTGACGACTGAGGTCAATGCAAAGAGCATTGGTAGCCAGATCTCTAGCTTCCTTTTTGAAGTTTCTCCTGTATTTTTATTAAGCATACGAAAGTCTAAAAATTACTAGAATCGTTTTAAACATCAATCAAAAAATTCCTTATTTTGATCGTCTCTATATTAAATTTGGAAGCAAAAAAAAGTATTTTTGCATCCGTCATTCTTACTTTTGATTACTAAAAGCAAGAACGCACCTAATTTATGGGTAAAAAACAAGCTAAAATTTAGCTTGCCCAATATCGAAATTATATTTCGACTATTGTAATTCCTAACGAAATTATTTTCTCTCTTTTTCTCAACAATGCCGTTCATAAAAATGACTTTGAGCAGAAAAGGAGAGCATGAACTAGGAAATCACCTCCTAAAAGAGTGGGAAATTGGTCTACAATTGTTATTTTGGCAATTCTCCACTCAACTAATGTTAATTCCTTATAGTTTATTTGGGCTAACTATTACTTAGTCAAAATCGTAAGGCACAAAAATACATAAAATGCAGCTAATAGCGGATAGCGGTTCGACGAAAACGGCTTGGTGCCTGACGAAAGACGGTGAACCAGTAAAGGAATACAGAACTATTGGGTATAATCCTCAATATTTTACCAGTGAAGAAGTTGTCGCCAGTTTAAAGGAAAGCTTACTCCCTAAATTGCCTACATCAATTGAGCATATTACTCATCTCTTTTTTTATGGTGCTGGCTGCTCGACTCCTAAAGCCATCAACACCTTAGAAGAAGCCTTAGCCTCCTGTTTTCCCAAGGCCAAAATCGAAGTTCAGCACGACTTACTTGCTGCTGCTCGCGCCGCCTGTGGCAGGGAGTCGGGGATAGCTTGTATTTTGGGTACGGGCTCCAATTCTTGTTATTTTGATGGAGAAGAAATACTTGATAACGTCACCTCCCTTGGTTTTTTCCTAGGAGATGAAGGCAGTGGAGGCCATCTAGGCCGAAAATTTCTAAAAGCTTACTACTACCGCGATCTCCCCTTAGATTTAAAGGAAACCTTCGAAGCAAGTGAGTTCTACCATACCAAGCAAGAGCTCTTCGATAAGGTCTATCGAAATCCCTTAGCTAGCCGCTCGGTAGCCAAATTTTCGGAATTTTGCGGAGCTAATGCACAACATCCTTTCATCAAAAAGCTGGTACAAGAAAATTTCAGAGAATTCGTCACAGGCCAAGTCTTGAAATACGAATTTGCGAAAGATCTCCCCATTCATTTCATCGGGTCGGTAGCCTGCTACTTCCAAGAAGAACTTAAAAAGGTGCTCCAAGAATCTAATTTACAATGCGGTAGCCTCATCCGAAATCCTATTGAAGGCCTTATCAAATTTCACAAGGATGTTAGTTGAGAATTACGAATTACGAATTAAGAGTTTTTTATACGGAGACGCTTTGAGCATCATCTCGTAATTCCTAACTCCTAATTCGTAATTCCTAACTCGTAATTCTCACAACCGCCAGTCTATAGGCGTTTTTCCTTGTTCTTGCAGAATACGGTTTGCTGTAGAGAAATGCTTATTGCCTAGAAAAGCATTACCGGCCAAGGGAGAAGGATGGACCGCCTCTAGGATATGGTGCTTGTTTTTGTCAATTAAGACCCTTTTTGCTTTAGCGAAATTGCCCCAAAGCATAAAAATAACCCCTTCTCGCTCATCCGAAAGCTTTCGAATCACGGCATCTGTAAATTTTTGCCATCCAATTTTTCGGTGGGAGCCCGCATTTCCTTGCTCCACCGTGAGCATGGCATTCAGCATAAAAACACCTTGCTTAGCCCAAGGCTCTAAATTGCCATGCCTAGGAGGCACAAACCCCTCAATATCAACACTCAACTCCTTGTAAATATTGCGCAAAGAAGCAGGAATAGCTATACCATGCGGCACCGAAAACGAAAGCCCGTGCGCTTGCCCCTTTCGGTGATAGGGATCTTGCCCTAAAATCACGATTTTCACATCCTTAAAAGGCGTCGTATCAAAAGCATTAAAAATCTGAGAACCTGGAGGAAAAATCGTCTTCCCCAAACTCTTTTCTTTCAAGATGTATTCTTTTATGGATAAAAAATACGGTTGTTGGAATTCTTCCTCCAAAACAGCCTTCCAACTCGCCTCAATTTTCACATCGGTTACAGTTGCCATAGTCTTCTGATTTTAATTGCCTACAATATAGTAGATTATCATGAAATCAAAGCGATAAAGCCATTTTTTTTGCTATTTTTATCTAATTAAATCTCCTTGTTAACCAAGAAGTTCAAGCCCTACCCCACCCTTCTCCAAAAAATAATTTTCAAGAAAAAAACCAATAAAATCAAGCCTCCGGGAACAAAATCTACTTTCTTTTGGTTATTTTTATCGAAGCTGCTTTTTTTATTCGCCCCAATGTATTAAATTTGCAGTCCGAAAGGGTCCCGTAGCTCAGCTGGATAGAGCAACAGACTTC
>JAHDHB010000367.1 GCA_020631545.1 Saprospiraceae bacterium
AAATAGATGGTCTTAAATGCTTGATAGGACTCAAAACAAGGACTAAGAAAGTAGTCAACCGCCACTAGCATTGTTTCAATTAATGGCGTTTTCTCGGTTGTAATACTGGTTTTTATTCTTGCTATCTTTTGTAGTAGTGCTTTGCCCGTCTTTTTTCTTTTACTGCGTAAGATGGTTAGTTCGTCAAGGACATCATCTAAGTCGTCAATCGCCATAAAATTAGCTCTTTCTTCTAAGCTAATTTTCCGATTTTCAACGTTTTTCTTCTTGTCGCTTAAATATTTTTCCTTGTTAAGGACATATTTAATATAGTGCTGTGTGGTTTCGGGTGCTTGTTCGGCAAGTTTCAAGGCATTTTTGATGGCTTTGTCGGCTCGTTTGTCATTGCCATACGCACGTAAAGCATCTGCAAGAATTTTTTGGCCTAATGCTGTATTCGATTGAGTTGCCCTAAAGAACAAATCCAAGTAGTCGCGCAAATCGTCGAGCAAACCATCGACTTTGCTTGCATCATAGGAAAGGTTTTTACCAAAAAACTTGCGAAAAATGGCTTTTTTGAAAGCAATATTGCAGTGACCACCTTTTTTAAACACTAACAACCAAAGTTGTCTTTGCTGAGGGCTAATCTTCGCTAGACCTTTCGCTACCTCAGCTTTGCCATTTTCTATACGGCCTATCAATTCGGTCAATTCTTGGAGGGAGAACGTATTCATAGTGAGTAATTTGGTGGAAAATAATTAACTATGAAAAACGCGGAAAAACAGACATGCTAAGATACTGCATTTTATTTCATAAATACAAAAAATGTCGCTTTTCTATTTTATGAATTACGAATGACGAATTAGGAATGAATCGTCCTCAATAGGAAATCGGAAGTTACCTTTTTGGTGAGCAATGGGTGTGAAAAACGTGAACTTTTAACCTTTGAAAAACGATTAAAAAAAACTGCAACAGCCTGAATTTCAAACTGTCTACTTGTAGTTTGTTAAATCCTTTTTGGTGAGCAATGGGTGTGAAAAACGTGAACTTTTAACCTTTGAAAAACACTGTAACAACCTGAATTTCAAACTGTCTACTTGTGATTTGTTAAATCGTTTTCAAGTACTCAATAAGGGCTTTTCGTTCATTGGAGTTTAAGACATCACCGTAGGTATGTCCACCGTTGCCATAGCCATCTAGAGTAGTGTCATAAGTCTCATTATCTGTTTTGGAAGGTTCTATAGTGTAGTTCCAGCCCACTTTTTCATAGTCGAAATCACTATCATCAAAGCTTCGTTTCCAGTAAGTTGGTCGTTGACTACTATGGAGCAAATCTTCTAGGGTAGGAATAGAACCATTATGAAGATAGGGCGCCGAAGCCCAAATACCATCTAGAGGCTGTGCCACATATCCCCCTTCCGAAATGAATTGAGCGGGGTTAGGCGCCTTACCAAACCAGCCGTTGTTAAACCAATCAGTAAAGTATGCATAGTTGGAAGAAGCAAAATTATTGGAAAGGAAGGGATCGGTTCGTACAACATCAAGGGCTACTAATAGATTAGGATAAGTCTCTTCTTCACCATAAGTACCATGACAAGAAGCACAGTTTTCTTCAAAAATCACCTTTCCTGTTGTGACCAGTTCTTCATCCGTACCTTGTGGGTACACGGGCGGTTCTACGCTGTTGATATATGCTATGATATCAGGAGAAAGCCGATCCACTTCATTGACCCTAGCGGTGTCAGGTAAATTCAACATGCTAGCCGTCATCAAGCAACGTGAAAAATCGCCTCTTCCTGTAGCGGTATAAAATACAGCATTTTTCTTCTTCAAGACCCACCAAGGAGGCACATCAGTAGGGTAAAAAGTGTTAGGTATAGGAGCCAAAGGAGTATCGTCCCATTCAAGGGTATTAGGGTCTCTATGATGGGCTAAAATTTGGGCAATATAATCTCCAGGATTTGGGCCTCTAGCTGCCGTTATCGTATAGGGTGCTGTAGCAGCGTTAGATTTTTGATGAGGCTCAAAAGCTTCCCATTCGGGAGAATCTACACCATAGGCGAAGGTAACTGCTGAGGCCGCCAAGGTCATAATTTCGCTGTGGTCAATCGTTCCATCATACCTGGTATTCCCCAAGCCCATTACAAATTCTCCATTTAAAGTACTAGAATGGCAAGCAAAGCAATTGGGGGCAACAACGCGGACACCATTTGGTGCATCAAAGGCAGTATTATCATATCGGATAACGGCATTATCTCCTGTGCGGTCCAGTACGTTGGTGTTGTCTTCTCCTACTCCAAGTAAATAAATACTGTAGGGAATTCCCGCGCTAAGGTAACCTCCATTGACCAAATAATCATAGCCTGCTACAGGATCTCCTCCTCTTTGGTTGGTCGCAGGAATTACCGTTGTTCCTGCTGGAGGGATATAAGGTTCTGGCGCTTTGTCTTTTGAGCACGTAAGGAGCAAAAAACAAACAAAAAATAAGCATATCGTAATAGTAGCCTTCATACCAAAAATAGAGTATTAATGTTATTCCTTATCCTCACCAAGTTAAACATTTATTACTAGTAATTCCTCTAAATTTTCGAATTAAATGTGGTTTTGTGTAGAAAATGAAAGGTGATTTTTAACATAAGGTTATAAGCATCGAATGATGTGCAAAGCGCTGAAAATTAAAAATATTACTACCCGTGTTGCCTTGTTTTTCTTGGCTAAATCCGCTTCCATGCCATCTAAAATAGGAATTAAGACCTAATTTAGAGCATTCGCATAATACAAGTACGTCAAGTGGTATTCTTGAATTTTTGCCTTGAGCGCAATTAACTTAAGCTGTCCATTGGTGTATTTTTCTTGCCTTTTGTTTAGCAAAAACACAGAGCTTTCTCCAAGTCGAAATTTCTCATTTTCACCATTCAAGAGCACTTGGTAGCGAGCTACATTCGCTTCTAGCGTCCGTAATTGTTCATTTAAGAGTGGCAATTGTTGGAAAACCGCATCTATTTTATTTTTCAGGGTGTTCTGTTTATCTAAAATGGTTAAATCGCCTTCTTGTAATTTTAATTCACTTCTTTGAATAGCAGCTTTTTCACTCCGGAACATCAAGGGCATAGAAAAATCGACCCCCAATTTATAATTCGTAAGCGCATAATTCGGCGCGATACTATTTTCGGAGGTAGCAAGAAGAGGATTATATTTTACTTTCAACTTGGGTTTAAGCTTCTCCTTCTTCAATCTAAGGTCTATTTCATAGAAAGATTGCTTATTCAAGGAAGCTAAAATGATGGGATGTGCTTGAATTATCTTGTCAATATCGGAATCCGGGCTAGAGCGATTAAACAAATCACGGAGCTTTTCTGGCTGAACGCTAGGTTGCAATTCAAAGGGGAAAGTATCATTCCATAAAAAATTGCTAATATGTTGGCGTGCTTTTACAAGCAAAATGGCATTTTTTTGTGCCAGATTTAAGGCATCTTGCTGGAGAATGAAGGCCTCCAAGGTGTCCATAGCTGATTTTTCACCGTTCAAGTAGGATTCTTTTGTATTCTTAAAATAATTGCTTGCATTGCGGTTGTTATCCTCCAGAACAGCTTGGTAAGCATGGTATTGCTGCCATTCGAGATAGGCTAAAGAGGCCGCATAGATAAGCTCATTGAGCGTGATTTTACGCTCTAGCTCGACCATCTCCTGAAAAACACTAGCCCGTTCAAAAGCTAGCTTTCTTTCATTGACAACTAAGCCTTGAAGCACATTGGCTTCGATTCCCAAATTCCAAAGACCAAGGCGGTCTGTTTTATTTTCAGGATTTAAGAAGACACCATCGGCTAGCTCATAGCCGCCTATAACATCAATTCCTAGTTTTGTAGGAAGCTGAAATTGGCTTTGAAACTGGCGATAATAGTGTTTTTTATCAAAATGTTTGTTTGACCAATTGCTTTGGATAGTAGGATCTAAATTCCCCCTAGCCGATAAGTTCTCTATCTCAGCTAATTGTAGCCGAACCTCCATTCTCTTGGCTATAGGATGAAAAAGATAGATATTATCTACATATTCCTGATAGCTTAAAATGGGAGATTCCGACTGTGAAAAACAAACGTTGGTCCACAACAAAAGGAAGGCTAAAGAAACGATTGCCCATTTATTAATCATTTTGCTTGTGTTTAATTAGTTCGATATTAGCCATATCTTTTCCGTGTGGTTGAGGCTTTCCCTCCGTATCTACATGGACAAAAACAATCGTATCGATTTTGATAATGCTTTGTTTAGAGAAGATGTTGCGAACTTCACAAGAAAAACAAATAGAAGTTCTACCAAGCCGCTTGAAGGCTAAACCTATTTCAATAACATCTCCTTGCTGAGCAGAGCTAATAAAATCTATCTCAGACATATACTTAGTAACGACGCTTTTAGTGCCAAGCTTAGTCATGGCATAGATGCCCGCTTCTTCGTCTATCCAACTAAGTAGGACGCCCCCAAAAAGAGTATTACGGGCATTTAAATCTTCTGGTTTGATCAATTTTCTAGAGTAAAACTTCATCTTATTTAACGGATTTAATAGGTGCTTTTCGCTTGATTTCAGGTAAGGCTTCCTCTCCAGAATTATAAAAATCAGGAGGAAAACCATTTAATTGACGCCATATCTCATACCAAATTGGCACATCGTTCAAGAGTAAAAAAGCCCTGACACCTGTGCCAACTCTTAGCAAATCAGGCCATTGCTTTTGTTCTTTACTTGGACTAATTAGTACTCGGTAGAAGCCATTATTGCTTATAAATTGGTCAATAGCGATAATCTCTCCTGCAAAAATCCCCGTAGAAGATTCTGGCCAACCGCTAATGACAATAGCTGGCCATCCATCAAATCGAAGCCGTACATCATTCCCTTTTTTGAGCAAGGGCAAATCTTGAGGTTTTAAGTAAATTTCTACCGCTAAATCGTATTTTTCAGGCATTATCGTGATAATATCAGCCCCTTCCTTAACCGTTTCGCCAATACCCTTTTTCACTATTTTCGTCACATAGCCTGACTGAGGTGCTGTTACGTAGTATAATTTTTGGCGTTCATTGTAGTTGCTGAGCTGATTCTGCAACTTAGACGTCATCGCCATGCTTTCTAGTTTTGCTGAGAAAGCGGACTGTTGATCCGATTGCGATTTGGCCAATTTATTAGCATAATCCCTTTCGATAGCCGATAATTCAAGCACCAGGTTTGCTAATTCATTTTTTTGATTCAAGAGTTTATTTTGTTGAACGGTAACCTTAGCGTTAGCCTCTTGGAGCTTCAATTCCTTCTCTTGCTGCTCGGTAAGCGTTTTCAGTCCTTTTTCATACAAACTCTTCGTTCTGGAAAGCTGATTTTGAGCAATCTTTAAATTGTTGGTATAGGCTTCTAAATCAATGCTATCCATTTTTATTTTGTTGCGAGTTTGCTCGATCTTATTCTTTACCTGTTTGTTTTTTAGGGAAAGTCCATCTTCCAAGGCCGTATACTGGTTTTGAAGCGCTTTGACTTTTGCTTGGTAAGATTGAATACTTTGTGATTTGGCATCAACTTGCTCTTGAGTTCGAGCAATGAGCGCGGGATCAAAATATTCACTTTTTACTTCCGATAAGAAGACAACTGTATCTCCCTTTTGGACAAAGTCGCCCTCTCGAACAAACCACTGCTCAATTCTCCCTGCAATAATGGACTGAACAGCCTGCGGACGTTGTTCAGGTGACCGCGTCGTTACATACCCTTTTGCATTGATATTTTGCGTCCAAGGAAGAAATAAACTGAAGAGGACGCAAAGCAAAGAGAATAGAAGAAGGATCAAGGTCAGCCTACGAATACGGCTTTTTCGCAACAACTTAAAAGATTGAAAATCTTTTAGTTCTACAAACTGTATTATACTGTTGTCAGAAATGTTTAGCATATTTATTTAAAGTTGTTTAAATCAATGATTTGGGTGCATTTTCCCTCCCAGTACTCAAAATCAGAAATAACCAGAACCGTCCAATTTCGACTAGGACTCATCAAGTAATCAATGATTCGTTTCTTCTCCTCCTTTTCAATAAAGGATAAAGGATCTTCTAACAATAAAAGCTTGGGCTTGTGGATGATGATCCGCGCAATATGCAGCTTTTGAATGATACTCCTAGGCAATCGCCTTCCGCCGCTATCAACGAAACAATCCAATCCGCCAGGTTGATGTACGAGAAAATCTTTCATTCTTAAAAGTCGGATGATATTCAAAAGATCTTTGTTCGGGATATTCCTACCCAGCGTTATATTTTCGCGAAAAGTGCCTTCAAATATTTGATTAACAGGTAAGGAGACTCCAATGTTCTCATAGAGATGTTCTCTTTGAAAGCTGTTAAATGGAATCTCATTGAATAACACTTCACCATCTTCAAGCGTATGTATCCCAGCTAAAATTTGAAGTAATAACGACTTGCCACTGCCCGTTTTCCCCTTGAGCATCACTTTTTCATTAGCGTGGATGTTAAAGGACAAATCTTCAAATACTTTCTTCTTTTCATCAGGAAACCCAAAGTTGATATCTACCGCCTTCACCGCTATAGGTGTACCCTCGTCAAGTAGAATACTCCCCTTGTTGTCATCCAATTTTAGATCCGTCACGTAGCCTATTTTCTCTAGGGCAGTCAGTACATCATAAATGGTATCAATAATTTTTAATATTTTTTCTACAGAATTAATGATAAGAATGATAATGATCTCAGCAGCAACAAATTGGCCAATATCCATATGCCCTTGAAAAACCAAGTATCCTCCTAAAATTAAAAGACCAGCAGCTAGAATAACCTTAAAACCTATGAAAAGAAGAAATTGACTAAGCAAAATATTGAAGTGCTTCTTTCTAGAATTTAGGTAATTAACGGCAATGTCGTCCGTCTTTTTTAAATGGAATTTATTGTTGGAATATAGCTTCAAACTCCTATTCATCCTAGCGATTTCTTCTAACCAATGCGCCAATTTATACTTGTACTTGCTTTCCTTCAAGCTGGTGTTCAAACCCTTTGCGCCGGTCATTTTAAACATCAACCACAGAAGGAGCGTTAAGGTGGCTCCAAGCACAATGAAGTAGGGACTATAAATCGTCAATAAGAGCAAACCGAAGACAATCTGAAAAACAGCTAAAGAGAAGTCTATCAGTATTTTGGGTAAGCCCTTTTGAATCGTCAGCGTATC
>JAHDHB010000368.1 GCA_020631545.1 Saprospiraceae bacterium
TAGAAAACAATTATATCAAATGGGATTTCACCCAAAGTAATAGTTATACTGCTGGCGGCCAAGGAACTGGTCAGGTAGAACTATTGCCTAATCTATGGGGAATGGTAGGAGGAGACTTACATCAAGGTATAGATGACATAAGTGGAGAGATTAATGCTAATGATACGGGTTTATTTTACTTAACTAATGGCCTTTATGATGTATACCATTACTCCGACATTAATCTAGATGGAGATGTAAATGCCTTGGATAAAGCTATTCAGACTGAAAATAATGGTACTTTTTCTCGTGTTCCTAAGTAATGCCTGACCGAAAAAGGCAATTTTCTGCGGAGAGTGCTGCCGTCTGAACAGTCGGGCTAGCCTTGCGGGAAGATCTAGTCTGACGGCTTTTGTAGAACATCTTGATTTTGGGTTCTTTGTATAGCCGCCAGACCGCAGCCTCCCACAAGCCTCGCCCCACAGCGTTCGGACAGCTCTTCGCTCTGAGCCTTAAAATATCGCTTTTTCGGCTAGGTACTAAGTAGGTAACAATAAGTTTGTTCTTACACACGATTAATTTTTACAAGGTTAAATATAAGAAGATATGGAAGTAGAAAGTCCGTATCTTCTTTTTATTTGTGTAAAACTGTTTCTATATTGGCGGTCAATTAAACATTATAACAAATCAGATAATGCCTAAGCCAATATTTTTTAGTCTACTTTTAATCACCATATGGGGACATAGCTGTCAAGCACAGCTATTGACGACAAGTACTTTTAAAGATAGCATAGAGACTTTACTGGACAAACTTTATGATGCAAATTCAGCGGTGGAAGAAGAGCATCTACTAGAAGAACTAGCTCATCTAGGCTATAGTGCATTTTCACAAATAGAAAGTAAGGACACACTATTAGCCGATTTATACCATAAACCATTAGGAGGCAATCTTCATTATTTTGGAAAATACCTCTCAGCTATAGATGCTTACGAAAAAGCCTATGACATTCGGAAAAACATACTGGGAGTATCTGATGAGCTAACATTTAGAATGGATAAAAACATAGCAAGCTGTTACTTTGATTTAGAACTTTTTGAGCAAACTATCCATTATTATGACCAAGCTATTCCTAAGTATGATAGTCTGATTAGCAACTTATTAAAAGATAATGAAATTAAAGAATTATCAAAAGAAGAAATGGCATATATTAGGCGATTAGGAGAAAGTTACATGTTTCGTGGTTTAGCATTCAACGAAATTGGAGAATTTCAAAAAGCTATAAGCGACGGAAAGCAATCTGTAAAATGGTATGAACGATTAAAGGAGACAAGAGATATAATTATTGCCTACAATTCCTTATCCATCATCTACAAAAATGCGGGAAATTATAAGGAGGCTTTAAAATTCGCCCACCAAGCAAGACAAAAAGGAGAGCTTATCAAGGATAAAACGGAATTGCCAAATATCTACAACAGCCTTGGTAATATTCATTACCACCTACAACAAAATGATTCCGCGATATATTACTTCAATAAAACCTTATCTATTGACTTTGAATCTAAAGACTTTGACAATGTTGGCGAAACCTTTACTAATCTTAGCTTGGTCTATTTGAGGGAAAATAACTTTGATTCAGCAAGTTTATTCTTAGGTGAAGGCCTAGGCTATTACAAATTAAAACATGACTCGGCTGACTTTCATTACGATTATTCTTCTACCTATGAAAACCTAGGTGATCTTTACACAAAAAGAAAAAAATACAACCAAGCCTTAAAATACTATCAACTAGCCCTCTTCAACAACACCACGAACTTTAGAGATACAAATGTTTATCAAAATCCTAATCCTGAAACCATTAATGTCTACTCCAAACCCGATTTTCTACGCATTTTACATCTAAAAGGACTCGCATTTTATAAAAAATACCAAGCAGATACTACGCAAAAGAAAGCCTTAGCAGCAGCATTAGCCACCTTTCAGCAATACGATAAAGCACAAGACCATTTACAAGCAGATTTACTACTAGAAGATTCACGTTTGCAGTGGATAGCACAAGCACATTCCGTATATGAAACTGCCATAGCAGTAGCTTTGGCGGCCAATGAAAAGGAGCAAGCCTTTTTGTTTGCAGAACGTAGTAAAGCTGTATTGTTACTCAAGCAATTAAAAAGCTTAGCAGCTAAGACACATCTCCCTGATTCCCTACAACGTCAAGAAATTACTCTACGTCGTAAAATCGGTATAGCCAATCGTGAGTTGTTCGATTTGAGGTATTCAAAAGACAATAAAGGTATTCAAGAAGTTGAGCGAGAATTAGAACAATATCAGATACAATTGACACAATTAGTAAAACAATTGGAAGTAGCTTATCCTAGCTATCGTAAAGTAAAGCGCAATAGAATAGAAACTGATATTTCTGTACTTCAAGATAAATTATTACCTCAAGATGCTGCATTAATTGAGTATTTCGAAGGCAAAGAGCATTGGACATTTTTCCTGCTCACAAGGGATGAACTAAAATCTTGGCAAGTGTCAAAACAAGATTTTTCTACCAATGAATTATCCAAATTGATAGCGCTACTGCATGAGCAAGAAATAAGTTGCAATGATTTTAGTGGCTTGGCCTATAAAGCTTACCAATTCTTACTAGAACAGCCCCTAAAAGAAATGGGAAAAGAGCTGAAACACCTCATCATCATACCAGATGGCCAACTTGCTTCGTTATCTTTTGAAACCTTAATACAATCGGTTCCTTCTAATAATTGCGATTTTGGAAGTCTTGATTATATCCTAAATGCACCATTTTCCTTGTCTTATGCCTATTCGGCTAATGTATTGTTGGAAAACGCAGCATTGGACAAGCAGAAACCTAAAAACTTAGCCCCCTTCCTCGGTATTGCCCTTGATTTTAAAGAAAAAAAGTATCGTAACCAATCATTTTGTAGAGGGGACACCTTAGAAATCTTATCCCATAGCATAGCAGAAATCAACGATATTACAGATAAATTAGGAGGAGATAAACTCATCAATGAAAAAGCTTCTGTTGAAAATTTTCTAAAAGAATACACAAATTACAATATCCTCCATTTTTCTACCCATGCCACTCAATCTTGCCTAACAGAAGAAGATACCCGCATTCTCTTAAGCTATGAAGACAGCCTAACCAATAGAAAAGAAAGCTTTACAGGCAAGGAATTGCGCGGTCTTTCCACCAACTGTCGATTAGTCACCTTTAGCGCTTGTGAAACAGGCCTTGGAGAACTAAAAGATGGTGAAGGGGTTATGAGCCTAGCTCGCGATCTCTTTATGGCTGGTACACCAAGCGTAGTCATGAGTTTATGGAGTGTTCCCGATAAAGCAACGAAAGAGATTTCCGTTGCATTTTACGAATATCTTAAGCAGGGAAAACGAAAGGATAAAGCTTTACAATTGGCTAAACAGCAATTCATTAACTATCAGGACTTCTCCATCCCCCCTTATTATTGGGCAGCACTAGTACAGGTAGGGCATCCAGCACCTTTGTATAGGAGTTGGACTTTGTTGTATATAGTTTTGTTTTTGTTCTTAGGGATATCGATTTTAGCATACATAAAGCTAAAAAAGAGTTCATCATAGCACAAAATCCAATCCAGGCAAGAGGATATTACACTTTTAGTCAAAAAATAAATCACAAGATAGAACATCCTCGATATAGCTATGCTATTTCGTATAGCCACACCTAGGATTCGTCCAATAAATTATAATCTTTGTCACTAAAAGGAGAAATTGGTCACTTAATGTATGCAATAAAAAAATTTATCTTCTAAAAAGGGGATAAAACAAGCTTTCTTACCAACTTATTACTTAATTACGACTAATAATGAGTGAAATTACGGTAAAAAGCTTATATTTGCAGTCATTTTTGAAACATCATATTTACAATTAATTAAAGTTGCCTTATGCAAGGGAAAGGATTAGTCAAATTTTTTCTGGTTGTTTTTTTCCTAGTGGTGGCCTATCAATTTTTATTGATATTGCCGACTAGGAAGGTGGAAAAAAACGCTAGAGATTACGCAACGGAAAAAGTAGGGGTCAAAGCTGACAACTCTACTGCGTGGAATGAAGCCCAAAGGGATTACATTGACTCCATCTCCAAAGAGGATGTTTTAAACCTAGGTATCAAGAAGTATACTTATGAAGAATTGAAGGAACAACAGCTAGCGCTGGGTTTGGACCTTCGAGGAGGTATGAGTGTCGTGATGCAGGTTGACCTCGTGGATCTGGTTAAAGCATTATCAAAAGGAAGTCAAGACCCTAATTTTCTACAAGCTGTAAACCGAGCGCGTGACCGATTATCAACTTCCACCCTTGATTATGTCACACTTTTCGCGGAAGAATATAAAAAAGTGGCTCCAGATCAAAGATTGTCTTCAATTTTTGCTTTGAACCCTGATCTTCGTGAAGATATCAACTTCGAAACATCTGATGCAAAAGTACTTGAAGTTATCCGTGCTCAAGCGGAAGAAACTGTAGAACGTACTTTTGAAAAAGTTAAGAAACGTATTGACAAATTTGGTACTATTCAACCGAATGTAACGCTTGATAAACGTGTAAATCGTATTATCGTTGAGCTTCCGGGTGTTGAAAACGCTGAACGTGCTAGAAATTACCTTCAAGCAACAGCCGTACTACAATTTTTCGAAGTTTACCGCTACAACGAATTACAATACAAGCTAAATCAAGCTAATAGTGCGCTACAATCTCGTGAATCAGCCCAAGGAGGCGAAGTATTCCAAGATGTGGATAGCTCTCAAATGGTCATTGATACACTTACAGGCGCTAGAACAGATTCGTTCTACCTAGCCAATAAAGAGAAAATCGATGATCTAGCAACTTCTACAGTTGGTTTGGGGCCATTGTTCGAAATATTCACTCCGAACAATCAGAACCAATACTACCAAGCCATTATGGGGGTAGCCAACGAAAGAGATACAGCAAAAGTTAGTGATTTTTTAAAATCCAAAGAATTTACGGGTGTTATGCCTAGGGATGCAAAATTCCTTTGGGGTAGCCAACCTGTAAAAGAAACCGTTGGAGGAAGCGTAGTTGTTTCAGAAAACTTCGGCCTTTACGCGGTTAAGATTCCTAGGAATTCGAATGGTGAAGCTCGCTTAGAAGGTGATAAAGTAACCGATGCTCGCCATGATATTGATGGCAGCAATAATACTTCGTCTTATGTAGTTTCTCTTACGATGAATCCTGATGGAGCGAAAATCTGGAGAACGATGACCAAGGACAATATTGGCCGTGAAGTCGCTATTGTTCTGGATGATGAAGTAGTTTCGGCTCCTGTTGTCAATCAAGAAATTTCTGGAGGTCGTTCTCAGATTTCAGGTGATTTCTCTGCACAAGAAGCAGAAGATTTAGCCAATATACTTAAGGTAGGTAAATTGCCTGCAAGAACGGAAGTAATTGAGTCGGCTGTTGTAGGACCATCTTTGGGTTCTGATAATATCAACAGTGGTTTGATGTCCTTGATTGTTGGTCTACTGTTAGTACTAGCCTTTATGGTCGTCTACTACAGTACGGGTGGTATTATTTCTATCATTGCCTTGTTTGCCAATATCTTCTTTATCATAGGTTCCTTAGCCTCCTTCGGTACGGTACTTACTTTACCTGGTATTGCGGGTATCGTATTAACGATAGGTATGGCGGTGGATGCCAACGTTATCATCTATGAGCGGATACGGGAAGAATTGCGAGATGGAAAAACGATGCTCCTAGCCATCAAAGATGGTTTTACAGCTTCGTACTCTGCCATCATTGATGCAAACGTTACCACAATCCTTACGGCTTTCGTCTTGAATTACTTCGGGCAAGGACCTATCAAAGGATTCGCTATTGTTTTGATTATTGGTGTGTTATGCTCATTATTTGCAGCGGTACTTGTTGCTCGATTGATGATCGATTGGCATACAGGAAGGGGCGGAAAGATTGGATTCTGGACAGGCTTCTCCAAAGACGCTTTCTCTAAGCTAAACATTGATTTTATCGGTAAGAGTAAAACAACCATGATTATTTCTGCCGTTGTTATTCTAGCTGGTTTGGCATCTATGTTTACTAGAGGTTTTGAGCTTGGAATTGATTTCAAAGGGGGACGCTCTTATACCGTAAAATTGGCTGAGAACATCGACGTCAATAAAATGCGTACGGTAATGGCTACGCCATTTGGTTCTGCTCCTCTTGTAAAAGAGTTTGGTTCGGCTAATCAAGTAGAAATCACAACGGACTACATGATCGATCAAAATACCGACGATGCTGATATCGCAGTACAAAAAGCACTTTATGAAGGAATGAAAACCTATACGGGTAAGGATTTCTCTTATGAAGAGTTTACAAAAGATGATGGTATTTTACAACGTTCGATTAAGGTCGGTCCTACTATTGCGGATGATATTCGTCAGAGTTCTATTTATGCGACTATCTTCGCCTTGTTGTTCATCTTCCTTTATATACTACTTCGTTTCCGCAAGTGGCAATATGGTCTTGGTGCCGTAGCCGCCTTGTTCCACGATGTATTATTTGTACTTGGGTTATTCTCTATTTTACACGGTATCATGCCGTTTGCTATGGAAATCGACCAAGCCTTCATCGCAGCCATTCTTACGGTAGTGGGTTACTCGATAAACGATACGGTGGTTGTATTTGACCGTATTCGTGAGTTCTTTAACACCTACACGAAGAAAGACAAAGTCGAAGTTATCAACCTAGCGATTAACAATACGGTAAGTAGAACAGTTATTACCTCTTTGACGACTTTATTTGTGGTCTTGATGCTTTTCATCTTTGGAGGTGGTTCTATCAAAGGTTTCGCTTTCGCCTTGGTGATTGGTATCATCGTCGGTACCTATTCTTCTGTTTTCGTCGCTTCTCCTATCGTTTCTCACTTGATGAGTGAGGAAGAAGTTAAGAGCATCAGCGGAGGAAAGAAGGCTAAAACAGGTAAAGGAGAGTACAAAAGACGTGCTACTACTACTGAATAATCATTGACTTTTGACAAAGGCTTTGCTTTTGTTTTAGAGATATTAAATCCTCTCACTCTTTTTTGGGTGAGAGGATTTTTGTTTTGGGATTTTCTCACAGCGTACAACCCTCTGTCTGTCCCCCGATAGGGATACGGGGTCCCTCCA
>JAHDHB010000007.1:0-11959 GCA_020631545.1 Saprospiraceae bacterium
ACAGTCCGCCGCTCTAACCAGCTGAGCTATGGAGGCTTCTAATACTATATAAAAACTAGGAATCTTTAATCCCTATTCTTGCTTGATAAAAAACGCTTTTATGCCCCAACAAGGACTTGAACCTTTCTCGATCCCGAAAACTTTCGGGATTCGGGATACGATTAACAGTCCGCCGCTCTAACCAGCTGAGCTATGGAGGCATTTTTTTAGCGATTTGACACGCTTTGTAGTTAATAGAACTGCTTAAAAAGAGATATAGTTCCTTGCACCGACAATCTTTTTCGTAAAAGTGCGCTGCAAAAGTAGTGTTTCAAAAATAATTGTGCAATCTTTGTGGCGAAAATTTTAAAAAATAATTTCTCATGAGCATTCTAGTAGTAGGCACTGTTGCCTTTGATTCTATAGAAACGCCTTACGGTAAGGCGGATCACATCGTAGGAGGAGCTGCAACATACATCAGTTGGGCAGCCTCTTATTTTACTAATGATATACGCCTTTGTTCTGTCATTGGAGATGATTTTCCTGAACACGAACTTGTCGAGTTGCGCGAACGAGGTGTGAGTACTGAAGGGCTCCAAGTAAAACAGGGCGAAAAAAGCTTCTATTGGGCTGGGCGTTATCATGATGATATGAATGGCCGTGATACCCTTGTTACTGACCTAAATGTCTTAGCGGATTTTGATCCCGTATTGCCTGAGAGCTACAAGGATGCAGAATATGTAATGCTTGGTAATTTGACGCCAGAAGTACAAATGCGCGTAATAGAGCAAATGAATAAGCGTCCAAAACTTATTGTCCTTGATACGATGAACTTTTGGATGGATGTAGCGATGAACAGTCTTAAGAAAGTCATTGGAAAGGTCGATGTTTTAACCATCAACGACGAAGAGGCTCGTCAACTTTCTGGTGTTCACTCCTTGGTTAAAGCTGCGAGGATCATTCGTAAAATGGGGCCAAAATACCTCATCATCAAAAAAGGAGAGCATGGAGCTTTGCTTTTTCATAATGAAGATATCTTCTTTGCTCCTGCATTGCCGCTAGAAGAGGTTTTCGATCCTACTGGAGCTGGAGACACCTTTGCTGGAGGATTCATTGGTTACTTGGCCAAAACAGATGATTTGTCTTTCGAAAGCATGAAATGCGCGGTAATCTATGGCTCTCTTCTGGCTTCTTGTACTGTAGAAAAATTTGGTTTAGAAAAACTTAAAGGCCTTTCTACAGAAGAATTGAAAGCTCGATTAGAGCAGTTTGCTGCTATCACACGATTTGAAGTTCCTGAAAAGGTTTAAGGAAAAGCAAATATTCCATTTCAATAAAAATCCTTGTAGAAGCTGTTTCTACAAGGATTTTTTATTTGTGATTAACGCTTAACAACAAGGCTTGCAATCCTTTATAGTTGAGTCGTCGTAGCTAAGCAAATGCCTTATTGTCGTATACTCTGGATATGACTAAGAGTACGATAGCGACTAAAGCAGGAGCATATTCGCCGTCTCCAATACTAATATGAGCTGCGGCAGCAAGAACAAAGTCAAAAAAGAACCCCGCATAAGCCCATTCTTTGAGAAGTGGGGATTTTCTTGTCCAGATAGCGACTAAGCCTAAAATTTTTGCTAGTGCTAATGGATAAATAATGTACGTAGGATAGCCTAAGGTGGTGAAGGTCTCTCTAACCATTTCATAGTTAAAGATATACATACCAGCAGACATCAGCATTAAAGCCGTTAGTAATCCTGTTGACACTAAGTAGATAATTCTGTTTTTATTCTCCATGGTGTTGATTTTTATCTTGATAAAACAATCGTGTTCTGAAAAAACTGCTTCGTTTCGCCCTTAAAAATATACCTTTCACGACAAAGTTAAGACAAGAAAAACATTTATGTGTTAAGATAGATTAATAAATGCTTGTAAGTTTGAACAACAATTATGAAAAGAATATGCCCCCATCAAAAAAGGCTAGGAGATATCCCTCCTAGCCTTAAATCAAAAAAATATGGAGTAAACGCCTTTAACAGGCATTCAGAATATTCGATTTCGAACGATCCTCCATCTTCTGTAGCGAAAATGATTATTCTCCGCCTCCTTCTGTAGCTTCTTCAACAGCTTCGGTAGCACCTTCCACAGCTTCTTCTACTTTGGTAGCCGTGCTATCAATGGCAGCATCAACAGCTTCTACAGCTTCAGTAGCCTCTTCTTTCACTTCCTCGATAACTTCTGTTGCTTCTTCAGTAGCAGTTTTAGCAGTCTCTCCACAAGAAACAAAAGTAAGAGAAAGAACAGCGAAGAGCATCATGCAATAGCTAATGAACGATTTTTTCATGGTCGTAGTTTTTAATGATTATAAAAGGTTGTTTGGTTAAAATTGGTTTAAATTCGAATTCCCCGTTAGTTTTGCCCCCTTTTAAGGAGCCTGGCTAAGGTGTTACAGTGTTACTAATCGATAATGCGCATGTAAGTCGTTTCGGTTATTAAGCCAATAAAAATAAGTTAATTTTTAGCAATTGGTCAAACTTTTCCTATTAAAAAATTAACCTATTCGTCTGCTTGAAACCTGCATTTTTACTACAAAATATGTCAAAAAAACACTACTTAATAAACGGTGACTTGAAACTGAAAGCCTAACAGGATAGCACTATACTTATAGCTTGACCTAATATTTTTTTATAATGTCGAAAAAAAATTGTGAAGTATTTTCAAAAGGTCTCTTTAATCACTCCACACCTCATCATTTTGTTGCCAAAATAAGGGTTTCGAATATTTTCTTCTCGACTTAGCCAAGCGGCTCCCTTGTCATCAAAGGCCATCGGACAGTACTGTAGGTACAACATTTCGTCCTCTCTTCCGAATGCTTTCACTGTTTTTATTAACAATACTGACATGTGACCAAATTGCATCCTTTGGTCTTCCAAATCCTCTGCTTTTTCTAATTTTTGACTGTGATTTTCCAAGGCGCGTCGTTGTTTCTTCCAAAATTTTTCGGCATTCTCTTCCTTAGGGACAGAAACATGCTCCAACCGCTTAGAAAAGGCTACTACAGCTTTTTTAGTAGCCTTTTTATCGGACATTACAAAGGCATCCTTAAGCGAAAGGTAGGCATCAATTAGGGCACCTATTTCCTTCTTATGGGTATTCGAAACAGACGACCTAAAATCAGGAATAAGCGTTTCTTCCTCCTTCTTGTTTTTTTCATTGACCAAACGATTCATCATACTCATTTGGTTATTCAATTGTGCCGCAGCATCGAGGCTAAAAGTACCGTTTGTCACCACCTCTTCCCCTTCTTCTAAGCCAGATTCTATGACATAACGATCCCCCAACATATCTCCGAGAATCACTTCTCTAAATTCAAAAGAAGGAATTTCCAACTCCTGGAGTTTTACATAAACCACAGAGCGTTTTCCAGTCCACATAACGGCTGTTTTGGGTACAGACAAAACGTTTTTACTTGATTTTTTCCTTGTTTTTAGTCTTCCTTCCACAAACATTTCTGGTTTTAACCGCCCATTTTGATTGTTATATTCCGCTCGTAAAGCCAGTGTCCTTGTCGCTGGATTGATAAGGGGATCGATATAGGAGATTTTTGTGCTAAACGTTTTGTTTGGTACAGAAGGCGTTGTGAATTTAACCACATCTCCAAGTCGTATTTCTGCTAGATCTTCTTCGTAAGCATCAAACAAAACCCAGATTTTATCCAAGCTAACGACATCAAACAAAGCTTCTCCTTCTTTTATATAATCTCCTACAGATACCCGTTTTTTAACGACCACGCCATCCGAATCCGCAAAAATATCTACCAATTCGATGATGGTACCTGTCGTTTCTAAGCGTTGAATCATGACATCCGAAATTTTCCAATACAGCATCTTTTTTCGAGCAGCATCGACTAGTTTCGGATTAATGTCCCTTAACTGTAGTGCTTCCAAATACTCTCGCTGAGCCGTTATCATCTCCGAAGAGTAGAGGGTAGCCAGACGCTGACCACGCTTCACGTTCTCTCCGGTGAAGGTTACATACAATTGTTCGATACGACCAGGGAAATGGCTGACTTGGCTAGCTGCCCGACGCTCATCTTGCTGGATTTTTCCATTCAAAACAAGTTCTTTTCCATCTCGTCCTCCCTCTCCAACTAGGGTCGTTTGAATATTCGCCAACTTCATAGCATCTTCCGACATTTCCAAAACCAACGGATCCTTAGAAGAGTTCCCCGTTTCTTCAGGAATTAAATCCATTTCACATATAGGACAAAGCCCCGGTTCCTCCGCCCGAATTTGAGGATGCATCGAACAAATCCAAATGCTTTGGGTAGGACTTTGCTCCGCTGTCGTCGCAGCAGTTTCCATCCCATTGTCTTGGTGAAACAGCAAATACCCAAGTCCTAACCCTAGCAGAACCGCAGTGAGAACAACAAGGATTTGTTTTGCATTTGCCAAAATATTCTTTTTCTTCTTCATAATACTCTTGTTTGCAAAGTTGAAATGCCGTAAAAACTTAGAAAAATCGCTCAATTTCTGCCTTAGCTAGATGACTAAGAACAATAGCTTTTAAAACCTTTATATCATAGACAACCAAGTCGTTATATAGTCCAAGTAATTCATCAAAACCTTTACCCGTTACGGAATATTGAGTCACTAACAAATCAATGGTTCGTTCTAGTGTTTTACGTTGCCTTTTATAAGCCTCCAACTTGATTTTTGCCTCCTTATACTGGATATATGCTTTCTCCACGTTCACTAAGTATTCTTCCAAAACGGCCTGTTTTTTTACTTCCAACAAAGCAATATTCAATTCTTCCTCTCGGTCTTTCGCTTCATATTTCTTCCGATTTAGAGGTACTTTTACGCTAGCATGAGGCATAATGACATCACGCCCATTATATTTCGGATTAGCATCTTTCCGCTTCGTCACCACGATATAATCCATCCCTACGCCAAACACTGATTTCTTAGATAACGCATTGACTTTCATTGCTTGAGTTGAAACCGCTTGTTGGGCTTTCAAGGATTTAAACATCGGATGAGCTTGGCGAATGAGGGAGGCTAAAGAATCTTTCTCATAAGGCAAATAAGCCAAGGCTAAACTATCCACAAGCTCAATTCGACTAGCAAGAGGACGTCGAATAACCTGGTTGATAGTCGCTTGTGGAGCAGCTTTTTTATTGTCTAATAATGTTTTCCGCTCTTCCAATACTTCGCGCTGAAGTTGTATGCGAAGCACATCCACCATACTTCCCTTCCCACTTTCCATATTGGCCAAGGCCAACCGTTCTAAAACGTCCAAAAGACGAATGCTTTTATCAAGAATGGTTCTTGATTTTTCCAATTCATAAATCAAGTAATAATTCGTTTTTATCGTATGGCTAAGATCAAGTTCCGCTACCGCAATCCGATCATACTTCGCCGCTGCTTTTGATTGTTCTAAAGCTTGTTCTGCTTGTAACTGAGCTTTTCGAGGTAGTTGTTGTTGAACACCAAACCTAGCCCACTGAGGCCCCAATCGAGTTTCCACCGGCAAAGGCATCACCCCTACCTTTACCGTAGGATCGGGCATCTGTCCAACTTGTCCTACGCGTTCTAATGCCACCTCATATTCTTGCTCTAAAAGTTTGACGTTTAAATTTTTAGCTTCTATTTCATTCAGAAAATAATCCAAAGATTGTCCTTGAGATTCCCAAATAATAAAAAATAAAAACACCGTTACGATGATTGGTTTATAACCCATAATTTTTCATTTATCCATGACTTGTTATCAATCCGATCCCTTTTTTCCAGCTTCCAAAAAAGCAAGTCATTCCATTTTCCAAAAATGTTCAAAAAACGTTTACACACAAGGCCAAATATCCTTTGAGTAAGCCCCATCTAATTCACCCAAAGGGCTAATATTCAACTCTTAACTCTAAAAAAAATCTTCCCTTCTTCCCAAGCGCAATACAATACAGGAACTAAAAACATCATAATCACCTGAATCATCATTCCTCCAAAAGTTGGAATGGCCATAGGCAACATAATATCTGCACCTCTACCCGTACTCGTCAAAATCGGTAAAAGTGCTAGAATTGTCGTCGCTGTTGTCATCATAGCAGGACGAACTCTACGCAAGCCCCCATCTACAACGGCTTTCCGTATTTCCTTCACTGTCTTAGGTTTATCTTTCTTAAACCGTTGTTTCAAGAATGTAGCGACAAGCACGCCGTCATCGGTAGCAATGCCAAATAAGGCAAGAAACCCGACCCAAACGGCGACACTTAGATTAATCGTTTGCATTTGAAACAAATCCCGCATATTCTTCCCAAAAATCTCTACATCCATAAACCAAGGTTCTCCGTACAACCACAACATCAAAAAACCACCAGAAAAGGCAACAAAGACACCAGAAAAAACCATCAAGGATATAGGAATAGAGCGAAATTGCAGGTAAAGAATCAAGAAAATAAGCGCCAAAGCGATTGGGACGACTAGACTCAACCGCTTACTTGCTCGTATCTGCTGCTCGTAAGTACCCGCAAATTTATAACTCAGCCCAGCAGGTACAACAAGCTCTCCTTCAGCAATTTTATCCGCCAAATAGGCTTTTGCTTGTTTGGCTACTTCGACTTCTGAATATCCCTTTTCTCGATCAAACAATAAGTAACCCACCAAGAACCCATCTTCGCTCTTAATAGCCTGAGGTCCTTGTTTATAGCTGATAGTTACCAATTCACCTAAAGGAATATGCGTCCCCGTTTTCGTAGGAATCAACATTCGCTTAATCACCTCAGGATCATTGCGTAACTCTCTAGGATAGCGAAGCCGAACAGCGTAACGCTCACGCCCTTCCACCGTTTCTGTCATCTTCATTCCCCCTATCGCTGCTTGGATATAATTTTGAACAGCGCCTACAGACAGGCCATAACGCGCTATAGATGTACGATTTACCTCCAGCATTAAGTAGGGTTTACCCACGATGCGATCAGCAAAAACAGCCGCTTTCTTCACCCCTTCCACCTCTTTTATTTGATGTTCTAATGCTAGGCCAAATTGCTCAATAGTCTCTAAATCCGCTCCTTTTATCTTTATACCCATAGGCGCACGCATACCCGTTTGCAGCATGACCAACCGCGTTTCTATCGGTTGCAACTTGGGTGCGGAAGTTACGCCAGGCAATTTTGTTACCTTCACGATTTCATCCCAGATATCATCAGAATTTTTGATGTGATCTCGCCACTGTCGAAAATATTGGCCATTTTCATCAGGAATTAATTCCCCCTCCTCATTTCTCAGGTAGTTTCCCTTGTCATCTATTTTGTACCTCAAGCGATGTCCATCCTCATCCGTTTTATATTCTGACTTGTATAAAATCACATTTTCATACATGGAAATGGGAGCAGGATCAAGCGGACTTTCGACTCTTCCTAACTTACCAACAACGGTTTCTACCTCAGGAATAGCCGTCACCGCCATATCTAATAATCTCAAGTTTTTGATATTCTCTTGCATGCCAGAATGGGGCATAGATGTCGGCATTAACAAAAAAGAGCCTTCATCCAACGATGGCATAAATTCCTCTCCCATTTGCTGCCAAATTGAAGCACCAGCGTACAATAGAACTACAGGAAACACTAAGAATAACAACTTGAATTTCAAGAAGAAATGAAGCATTGATTCATAAAAATAAATCACAACATGAAAAAAGCCAATTAAAAATCCTGAGATGCTTGCTACAAAAATAAAGTTGATCAAAACCGTTTGTTCAACCCCCAATGGCATCCAATAACTGGCTAATAAATAGGCGACAATTATTCCGTAAAGGAAATTATTTAGTTGAGTATGAAGAAAAGTAACAGAAGGTTTTTGAAGAATAGCTATTGGAGGCTGTTTTTGAATATAATTGCTTGTCAATGCAGTGATTATTCCTGCAATTCCAGCTAGAACAACTAAGAAGCCTAAGGTTGTTTTCCCTTGGAGATAAAGCCAACTGCCAAGGATTAGAATCAAGCCGTTAAGGAAGATTTTTGGCCAATTTTTAGTGGTTTTCAAGGAAAAAATACTGTGGGCAAGTGGCGGTAAAATCGTCAGCGTTACAAAAATAGAGGCGACTAAGGCAAATGTTTTGGTAAATGCCAAAGGACGAAAAAGCTTGCCTTCTGCTGCTTCCATCGTGAAAACGGGAAGAAAGCTAATGACCGTTGTTGCTACCGCTGTGAGTACCGCAGAGGCGACTTCCGTCGTTGCTTCATAAATACTTGTCCTCAAAGATTCATTTGGAGAAGCGGCTTCTATTCGTTTCACGATGCTTTCCGTCAAAACAATACCCATATCCACCATAGTACCTATAGCTATCGCAATGCCCGACAAGGCGACGATATTCGCATCAACACCAAAGTACCGCATAGCCACAAAACACATCAAAACGGCTATGGGTAAAGTTCCAGATACAAGGAAGGAAGAACTTAAACTCAACAGCATCAGGATGATGACAAGCACTGTTACTAGGATTTCAAGCAGGAGCGCTTCTTCCAAGGTTCCTATGGTTTCCTTGATCAGGGTAGTCCGATCATAAAAAGGCACAACGTGAACTTGGGAAGTCCGACCGTCCGCTAGTAACTTTGAGGGCAAGCCAGGAGCTATCTCTTCTATTTTTTCCTTGACATTTTCGATCACTTCCAAAGGATTTGCCCCATACCGAGCCACCACAACGCCACCAACGGCCTCCGCTCCAGACTTATCCAAGGCTCCACGCCTAGCAGCAGGGCCTAGACTGACTTTCGCCACATCTTTTATTCGAATAGGAACATCATTTTCCACCTTCACCACACTTTCTTCGATGTCTTCTACCTTCTTTACATAACCGAGCCCTCGCACAAAGTATTCTGCCAAATTGATTTCCATTGTTTGCGCTCCGATATCCATATTGCTTTCCTTTACCGCCTTCATCAACTGTTCAATCCCTATTTGATGAACTTGCATCGCAGCAGGATCGATATCAACTTGATATTCTTGGACATAGCCTCCTATCGAAGCAACTTCCGAAACGCCTCCTGCCGAAGAAAGACCAAAACGCACATAAAAATCTTGGATACTTCTCAATTCTTGAAGATCCCAACCTCCTGTAGCTTTCCCTAGGGAGTCTCTTCCTTCCAGCGTATACCAGTAGATTTGTCCTAGAGCCGTGGCATCGGGCCCAAGTGAGGGTTGGACTCCCTCAGGTAATAAGTTCGTAGGCAAGGAATTAAGTTTTTCCAGAATCCTTGAACGACTCCAATAAAATTCTACGTTTTCCTCGAAAATCACGTAGATACTCGAAAACCCGAACATGGAATTGCTTCGAATATTTTTCACTCCAGCGATACCCAGTAAGGCCGTCGTCAAAGGATAAGTTACTTGATTTTCCACATCCTCAGGGGAGCGGCCCATCCATTCGGTAAAAATAATCTGTTGATTCTCACCAATATCAGGAATAGCATCTACCGCAATGGGATCGCGCGGTAGGAAGTCTAAGCCAACATCAAAAGGCATCGTCACCAATCCCCAGCCTCCAAAAAGAAGGAGAAGAAGGAAGGCAATGATTTTATTCTCCAGAAAAAATTTAATTACAGCATTAAGCATAAGCGTCTGTTCACAGATAATTTCAACGGCTTTACTAAATAGTTTTTCATCGCTGTCGCTTGAAAAGACATCTTGACAAAGGACATAGGACAAAAGACACTGAACGTTTTTGAAGACAGCTAGAAATAAGGTCTATCTACTTATTTCTCTTACTATTAGCGTAGATAGCCATGCCTAGTATCTTCTAGAGTTGGTCTTTTCGATTAAGTAAAGTCTTAAAAATTATGATGAGAGAATAAGCCTCAAGGTAAGAGGCAAATAATTGACGAAACGGAAGATTTTCCATCCAAAACTAAGGCGATACAATAAGACTAGTGGTATGAAACGAAGTTTCACACACACAACAACCTCACAGCCAAGCCATAAACTATAGTCAGAGAAAAATAATTCCTAGTGAACAGGAGCTATAAAAGGAAGGTTTGTAATGTCGCAGGAAAATCGCGATGGAGTGGGGGAGGTCGATAAGTTCGATAAGGATCAAAAGAAATCAGGGAAGGAAGCCCTTCATTTTGCAGTCGTAAACTAGTCCGAGCGAGCGTTTTTTCTTCAAACTCTTTATACTCAAAGGTTTCTACTTGTTTATCTTGATCCGATTGAACGTAATCACTTTGGTTATTACAACAGTTTTTATCCTCCTCTTCTTCACAACCCTCTTGCTTTGCAGCATGCATAGGACAAGAAGGAGGCATATCTTGCTGCGCTAGGCTATGGCAGTTCGCAGGCTCAAGAAAAAGCGCCAAACTCTTCAAACTTCCTTGACAGAAATGGCTGTTCACCACCAGCCCTGTAGAGCTGAAGAGAACGGAAGCTAGAAGAATGATATGTATGGCACGTAATAACAAATGCTTAGTCTATTTGATGCAATATACGGCTTTTTTTGTTTTGAGGGTAGTGGAGGGAGTTAATAAATAGGCTGAGAGAAAGCTCCCCTTACGGCAAATTCAGCCGTCCATATCGAAATTTAGTCGCCAATTGGCCGTAGAGGATAAGCGTTTGAGCATCCGCAATACCGAAAAGTCGTGGGCTAAGTAAATAGCCTTGACCTCTAGTACGTAGTGCTTTTTCGTGCGTCATTTTACCATCTTCCTCTATGGTGGTCATGATGATGGGCTTGTTTTTGCCGGGAAGGTTTCCTTTGAAGTAGAAAATTCTAGTACGACCATTCATCAAAAAAGCGGAATAGCTGCCTGCTCGATATTGGGAAAAGCTGACATTGAGGTTTTTAGGGACGATATGACTCCAGAGCAATTCGCCCGATTTTGCAAGACGAACTACTAGTAAATTACCGTAGGTACGTCCTTCGGGGGAGGAATCATCAAAACCTGGGAGACGCGGAATGGCGTAACGACCATCTAGAGGCTTTCGACTTCCTCGTTGCGCTATGAGCGTGATGGTCCCTTCATCATCCAAAGCCGATTCGAGGTAGAGCTGATCGATCTCTCTGTTTTTTTGCGCTTTTTTCTTGTCCATCATACTAGCAATCAAGCGATCTGAGAGGTTGGCGGCTAGAAGGGATTCAATCTCTTGATGGTAAGTATTGTAGGAAACCATAACAACCCCTTTTACCTTGGTCAGGTGGGTACTCTCATTAAATAAGCCTGTAGCAAGAATTTGATCTTTTTTACCAAAAGCTAAATCCAAATCCGTGATGGTCATATCTACGAAACCGACATCTAATGGCCGTACTTTGGCCGCACTGTCAGGAATGGCGATTATTTGAAAATAATGGCCTCCCGTCAATCGATCTCTTTCTTCAAAAACTTGTCCTGCCATGTAAGCCACGCCCTCGTCATCTACTAGGAAATCGGTGATAAAGAAGTCTTTGCCGCGAAAAACTCTTCTTTTTGGCTCATGCCAACGCATTTCCATACGATTGTTGAACACAAGGAGAGTCGCCTTGTTGCTAAAGTTGCTTTTGCCCGAAGATTCCTTGTCCCGAATAACGATAAGGAGCGTTTGACCATCAGGAGAAACACGATAGGCAACGTCATTGGGTAGAAATCCTGTTTTCTTGAGGGTCGCGTAGTAGGTGGTGTGAAGTTTGGTGTAGTTCCCAATAAAATTCCCCGTAATCTTGTTGATTTCCTGCAATCGGATATCACATTTTTTCTTTTTTCTCTCTGGAATAGAGTAAATGACGTACAAACGATTGTTGAAGTGGACAAAAGAAGCGAAATCGGCTTCCTTTAGTTTCCCTGTTCCAAACGGCAATTTACTTTCAAACATCAAATCTCCTTTGAAAGAAAAGCGTCGTAGCATATTGGTAGGTTCGTAGTAGTATCCTTCGTATCCTTGCCAAGTGTAAAAAGAGTTTTCATCTGTCACTACAATCTTGTTACTCAGTTCGTAGCCTCCTTTTTTACGACCATCAAACCAAGTGA
>JAHDHB010000007.1:12059-26897 GCA_020631545.1 Saprospiraceae bacterium
TTATCTTTATCCTTTTTTTTGCCTTTATCGTTCTTCGCTTTGTCTCCATCCTTCGTCTTCTTGCTCTCCTCTTTTTTCTTGTCGGCACTTTTCTTGTTCTTTTTGGCTTTGTCCTTCTTAGCCTCCTTCGTTTTTTCTTCTTTCTCCGAAGATTTTTCCTTCTCTTTTTTAGACTTTTTTTCCTTCACTTCTTTCTTTTCTTCCTTGATGTCAGTTCCCGTTTGGGCATAGGAAGGCAGGGCAAAGAAAAAACTAAGTGCGAAAATAGCTAAGAATATACGGCTCATAAATAACTGGTTTCTAGAAGTCTGTTTGTTAGATTTCGTATAGAATTGTCTATCTATAGAAATCATACGGCTTAAAAAAGCAAATACCTTTCCAAGCTTTAGAAATATTACGTGTAATACAGCAAAGAGTTGCCCCCCAATTTATAATTATAGGGGCTTGCAGATGTTGTCTAGCTCTAATTTTCAAAAATAAGTCGAAAAACTTGTTGGTAAAAATTTAATACAACAAAAATGAGCGTTTTTTAAACGGAATAGGTAAAAACAAGCGTTTTTATGGTCTTTTTTGGGTTTTTCGGGGTTGGTTTTGATTTATATGGTTTTTTGATTTTGTGGTTTTTCGGGTTTGGGGGGTTCGGGTTTTGAACGACCTAAGGTTAAAACCTTAGGCTACAGACAGGGAACTCCTATGGAGTTTGTGGTATTCCAATTCCATTGTTTGCTCTTGTTTTTATTGATATTTCTGGTAGTTTTTGAGAGAGCACCCACTACCACTTCTATCAAAAAACGACTAAAAGTTTCATGACAACTAATTAATAACCAATTTTTAATTTCTAGAATATACTTCTTTCTTAATGATTTTGGCGATTTACTTTGTCACATTTTTAGTGATTAAGCACTCGTAATATCTTGCAAGATCTTCGTTCTTGCAGTCGTACTAACAAATAAGTTTGAACATAAACGAAACCCTCTCGCTATAGCATCTCGAAGGCTACTGCCTTCTCTAGTGTAAGAAAGAATTCGTTGGTTATTTGAATTTGCTGACGACTATAGTCTTCTACCTTTCTTGTTTTTAGACAGGGAGAATAACTTATATAAAACGTGTTTTTGTTTTTGGATGAAGGACCATCACCAATTAGATTTGGCTTGATGGTCTTTTTTTATTTACAAACGATGGCTACTAGGAACATTAGCGTCTTCTTAATCGTTTTAATGTCACGATTATTAAAGCTTGCTAAAGAACACTACTTCAAGTTACTGCATCAAAAATTATACTGTGCGCCTACTTGTATAGATAGGTTACTCGCATTAGAGCGTAAGGACCGTGCATCCATGGGTAAATCTGGATTGTAGTTCGGATTTAGAGCACTGTTATTCGATAGTTCTGTAAGTTCGTCAACATAGTTGATAACACGCTCGTACGTCGTCAATTCGTCCAGACCTCTACTGATTTCGAGGGAAATGCCTGGCGTAAGAAATCCTTCCGCACTATCCGCATACGCTACATACGTAGTTGTTTTAGGTTTGAAAGTAATGGCCGCTACGTTGATTTCGCCAAAAATAGAAACGTGATCGCCTAAAGGGTAGCGCACACCAACGCCACTAGTAAATCCAACGCCCGGTTTGGCCGTTGTCTCCGCTTTTCCATCAAGCGTAATGTGTAGATCTGCATCTGGAAAGGGAGAAACACCTCCCGGACAGGCTAAAAGGCGACATAAAACCCGTGCTTCATCATCGACAAGAGCTGCATTGGTGGTAATTTTTCCTGCTACAGGCACAACTAAACCAAACTTAGCATAGGGCTTTAGCTTCGAACTTGCTTGAACAATGATTTGTGGAGTCAGCACCATCCCCGTTGCCTGAGAACGTTGTTCAGCAAAATAGGTAGGTGTTTGGATACGGCCATCTAAGAATTGACGTCCTTTAGAATAGACAAACTCTAAACCGACGATAAAGTTTTCATTAAATTGATATCCCATTCCAAGCCCTGCGGCATATCCTTCTCCTAAAGTTCCAAAAAGCGATTTGTCAGAGAGGTTTCCTTCTTCATCAATCATCAAATCTCCATCACCAACTTCGTCAAGAGGAGAGCCCAAATCATCCTTTGCTACTTGAAAACTGTATCCCGTTTTGAGATTTATATAAAATCCTTGCGCCATGCAAGACCAAGAGAACAAAAGAAATAGAAAAGAAAAGGAAAATCCAAGGTTTTTCATGTGAGTTCGTTTTAACACTGTAAGGAGGGGTAAATATAAAGGCACAAAGCCCCCGTTTCATTAAATGCAAGTTAAAACAAAAATATGGAATTACCCAAAGTGTTCTCAGAATCCGACAAAGGAAGTCTAAATCTATTAACTTGAGGTTGTCGAAAGGGTAGAATTTGCCAAAGGAGTGGTAGGATAAAAAGGAAGCCCAACTCCTTTTTACCTCCACTCTATATAATACCCAGTTTTAATTACATACCTTGGTCGTCGCGGTCTAGGGAGTTTTGCTCCCTAAGCAACAAAGCAGGAATAGATGAACAGCACGTATCACTCCATTAATCAAGAAGGAGTGTCGTGAATATGGCCTAATTTGGCAGTCCTGCTGCGTTAGGAATGGAAGGAAAGGAAAAAACAAGAAAAGGTAGATACAAATCTTATAATTCAAACCATTATCTTATTAAAATTTGTTTTCCAGTACGCGAAGATTTTCCTCTTTTTTCTGTCATCCCTCCATCCTAAAACAGTAAGTGTGTTTAATATACTAGTTAGTCAATTGGCTACAAAATTTGTGGAGTTTGGAGGTTAATCCAAACTTTTCGTCGCCGATTATGATTGCAAGATAAGACAAAAGTATCCCTCAACTAAATACAACTTTTGAAAAAAAAACAAGCAGAATTTTGAAGGAAAGACAGTTCCAGAAATACGTTTTTATTTATTTATCATAAACTTGTGTGTCTTGTTTGGCAAGGGTTTTAGTTCAATTTTTACAAAAAAAAACTCGCAATTTTTTGTAAAAAAAACGCCCTTTATTTTTGAATCAAAATAGTTGTTTTAGTTTTATGTATTCTGTTTAAATTACTTTGTGATATACTAATATTGTTTCATCCTATTTGACAAGGAGATGGCCTATTCTTCCTTCCAAGTTTAGGCATTTTGCAAGTCTTGATGCTTGAAATCCTGTTCAATTAACGTTCATTTTTTATGCTAAAAAATAGTATTTAAGAACCCTTTTTAATAGTTGCCTTATAGTTTCAGCATCTCCCAACTACATAGCTTAAATGTTTCCAAGCCCTTAGCTTGCTCAAACCGCCATTTTAAAAAATAGGTCAACTTTGTAACGAAGCAAATTCATCAATACCGACTAATTTCCCCCCCAACATTTATTTATCTATCGAAATAGTTACAAAAATTAAGTATCTTTGGGCGCACAAAAAAAAGATGATTATGACCAAGATTAAGTTTGGAACGGATGGATGGCGAGCGATTATTGCTGTAGATTACACCGTTGAAAACGTTAAACGAGTGACAACCGCTGTAGCGAAGTACCTAAAAGATAACGAAGGCGAAAAAGTAGTTATTGGGCATGATTGCCGCTTTGGCGGACAGCTTTTTGCTGAAACCACAGCCAAAGTCCTAGGCGCTCATCATATAAAAGTACATTTAGCTAAAGGTTTTGTCTCTACGCCAATGGTTTCCCTTGGGGTGTTAAAAACTAAAGCCGACCTCGGCATTGTTATTACCGCTAGTCATAATCCTCCTTCCTATAATGGTTATAAACTAAAATCTAGCTATGGAGGCCCTACGATTCCTTCTGAAATAGCCGCCGTAGAACGGAGAATTCCTCCGCAAGTGAATCTTTCCTTGCCTTCCTTGGATGAAATGCACAAAGAAGGATTGCTCAATTATATTGACCTAGAAGAAATTTATATTCAGCATGTAGAGGAAAATTTTGACTTAGAGGCGATCAACAATTCTGGGATAAAAATTGCTTACGATGCTATGTATGGTGCGGGACAACGTGCTGTAGCTCGTCTTCTTTCCAATACGGTTTTACTGCACTGCGATGATAATCCTTCTTTTAGGGGACAAGCTCCTGAGCCTATCCATCGAAACCTTCTAGAACTATCGGAAACTATCAAAAATGATGACTCCATCACCGTTGGTTTAGCCAATGATGGGGATGCTGATCGAATCGGAATGTACGATGAAGATGGAAATTTTGTAGATTCTCACCGTTTATTGTTGCTCCTTGTACATTACTTACATAAGTACAAGAAGATGGATGGAAAGGTTATCATTACCTTTTCCGTTACCGACAAGGTGAAGAAACTTTGTGAAGCGTATGGACTTCAATGCCAAGTGACTAAAATTGGTTTCAAGTACATCGCTGAGATTATGATGGACGAAGACATCCTCGTAGGAGGGGAAGAGTCTGGAGGAATCGCCGCTAAAGGTCATATTCCAGAGCGTGACGGCATTTGGATGGGCTTGCTTATCCTTGAATTCATGGCCAAAACAGGCAAAACCTTAAAACAGCTTACGCAAGAGGTCTATGATATTGTCGGTGAATTTGCTTTTGACCGCGATGATTTGCATTTGGAAGAAAAACAAAAGCTAGACATCGTACAAAAGTGCAAGGAGAACGGCTACAAGGCTTTTGGTGAATATACCATCAAGAAGGTTTCCGCAATCGATGGCTATAAATATTATTTTAGCGAAGACGAATGGGTGATGATTCGACCTTCAGGAACGGAACCTGTCCTTAGAGTCTATGCGCAAGCGCCTAATATGGATGGTGTTCGCTCCATTTTAAAAGCAACGCACAAAACACTGCTTCCTTAAACCAAGGGGTTGAAACTCCTTGCTATAGAACCTCGAAGGCTACCGCCTTCTCTCGTGTACTCTGGTACTAATTTCGTGAGGTTTAGGGAAAGTAGCGCTAAAAATATAAAGCCTCGAAGGAATGTTCGAGGCTTTTTTATATCTAAAATACTCAAGAATTCTTCTTCAAATGAAAACGGTAAAAGATATTGGTCTGTTCTTTGGCTCCTTCAATCCTGTCCATGTAGGCCATATGATTATAGCCAATTATATCGTCGAAAATACGGCGTTGGATCAAGTTTGGATGGTTGTTTCACCTCAAAATCCATTCAAGAAAAAAGCAACCTTGGCAAATGATTATGACCGTTTGCACCTCGTCAGAATGGCCATTGGAGATAATCTGAAGTTGAAAGCTTCTGACGTAGAATTTAGCCTTCCCAAACCCTCTTACACGATTGATACCCTAACCTATTTGCGAGAGAAGTATCCAGACAAAAACTTCACCTTGATCATGGGAGGCGATAATTTAGGTTCCTTACCTAAATGGAAAAATTACGAACTATTGCTACGAGATTATAAGATCATCGTTTACAAACGTCCTTCTTACGAACTTGGCCCTTTGGCTAATCACGAAAGCATTACCCTCCTAGAAGCCCCCCTCCTACAAATCTCTGCTAGCTACATTAGAGCGTCCATTCAAGAAGAAAAATCCATTCAATACCTAGTACCCGATGTTGTTTATAAGGAAATAAGCGATAGCGGGATGTACAGGAAGAGAAAATAAGCAACCAGCATTCACTAACGAAAAAAGGGTCTTCGTTTTCACGAAAACCCTTTTTTGTATTTAAACACTTTGATTTAGTGTATATTTCTAGTACTGTTTTACTGTGCGGACAGTCACGGATTCGCCAATCCAACAACCGACATTCGCTTTTTGCCCATCTTTTAAGCCCCTTTGGAAAGCTTGCTCTTTTGTTGGCTTATAACCTGCATACTTACTGATTTTGCTGCTAGCATCAGCCGCCACATTAGGGTCGATGGATTTTGCATAGCTCCACTTGTCGATAGCTGCTAGGTAAGCTAAACGGCTACCCCAGTCATCTTTCTTGGTAGCACAACGGCTAGCACCAGAAGCGTAAATGTTTCCAATCAACATATAAGGCTTACCAGAACCCGGCATGTACTTCGCTGCTTTTCTTGCAAACTCACGAGCCTTAGAATAAGATTTTGTTTTGTAAGCACAGGTTTGAGCTATCGCGTAGTAATATCTCCCCTTCTTATCATCAACGTTTGTTTCAGTAGCTGCTTGCTCATAAAGTCTGATAGCTTCCGCATAATTTCCTTCATCATAAGCCGCTTTAGCTTTATTGGCAGAAGGCGCATTTTCTTCTCTAATTCTTGCTTGCTCAGCTTCGAAAGCTGCTTTTGCACTAGCTACACGAGATTGATCTTTAGCCGCTATTTCTGCTACAACAGGCTCGGTATCAGGACAACCTACTTGTTTCAGCTCCTTATAAACCGCTCTATAAACGTCCGGATTATTCGGTTCCGCTTTGTAGCGAGCAATAATATCCTCTTTGAAATAATCACAATCGAAGATATTGCGCTCAATTACAGCAAACTGCTCCTTGATACCATCCTTAGCTTTTGTATACTTATCAGCACTTTTCTCATTGTTAGCGATATTATACTCTGCTATTTCCATAAGCTTATCGTGAATAGAACGAGCCTCTACCTTATCAATTTCTTCGCTAGCAAACATATCAACGGCAGCAGAAGCGAAAGGAACCATCAAGAAATCCTTCGTTTTATTGCCTTCCATATCCATGGACTTTTTGAACGTAGCGTAAGTTTCTTTAGTAGCTCCCTCCATGTAAAACATGTTGTAAGCTTTTCTTCCAAGTACGGCTCCTTCTTTACCAAAGCATTCGATACGCTGGTCGAACAATTTGTAAATCATGGCTTTGTGCTCCTCTTTTTTCGCTTCATCCTCAGCTTCTTCCATGAACGATTTATAAATTTTCACACCATCAATAAAATGCTTTACAGAACCAGCCGGTGCATTCTTATAAACATATTCCCAAAGGGGAAAAGCTTCTTTATAGTTTTTCTGTTTGACATAATCCCGATAAAGAACGTGATTCTTAATAGCTTCGGTGCTGTCTTTTCCTGAGCCCCATCCTTTGCAATTGCTTTGCGAGAAACCAGCAAAACTAAACAGCAAGGCGGCAGTTAGTACGGTGAAGATCTTGAGCGTTTTCATATTTACTTATATTTACGTTTATAGAACCAAAGATTATCGTTGAGCGTAAATGCGACAGTCGTTTTGAAATAATTCTCCTGAATCAAATTCTCATTGCCCATTCGCCCAAACTCGAATCCGAGATTTACGAAGGATGGAACCCCTCTCGCTAATCGGATTGGTAGACCAAATCCAAAAGTTATGCCATAATTATTCAACTCATACCCTTGAACCACCCTAGGATCCTTTGCATAAAAGCCTCCTACACGATACCGAACACGCTTAAGAAAACTATTGTAAGAACGATGATCAGGAATGAATTGGCCTCCTACACTCACTTTCCAAGAATTTGTCAAACTATCTGTAGGTGTTTGAGTTGTAACAGCAGAAGGACGCTGGTAGCTGCTCCAGCCACCATACTCATAATTAATTCCCACATGCCATTTCAATTCCTTTTCCAAGGCCACGCCCCCAGTAAATTGGAGCGGCATTTTTACACTTTGAATTATATCTTGCACATTTGTCAAGGTGTCTGTATATAAATCTCCAGAAATCCTATTTGCTAGAATTTCTATCTTTCTAGAATTGGTTCGAATACCGATTGGAGGCGTAATCGTCGCTCCAAAAAGAACTTCTGTTTTATTCTTTCTTCCCTCCTCTTCCTCTTCAGTACCTTTTTGAAGTTCTAACCGATATTGAATTCCAATATCTGTTGTAAAACCTGATACATTCATCTCATCCTTGAAGTTATTAAACAACGATGCCTGCAAATCCTGAAAGTAAGTAGTTCTTTCATATCGATTACGGCCAAAAATATAATTAAAATTGATTCCAGCAGACAAACCTTTAAAATCCCACGCACTACCAAAATACAACTTATAGAGCTGTCCTTCCCCAAGAAAAGTATTTTGAACATTTCCGATTTCTCCACCATAATCTAACGTATCCAGCACCGAATAAGCCACTTGAGAAAAAGGAACTAAACCAAAACTCATTCCCCATTCATAGCCAACATCTTTTTTCTGTGTTAATCGATTCAAAGGATTAAACACTGGAAAACCCAAAGCCAAGTATGTCAAGTTTCCTGTTTGCGTACCAAATTTTTCGCCGAACCCTTCCAATTTAGCCAACTTCATGTAAGCCCCCACATCAAAAGCGGTATAACTCAATCGAGAATAAGAAGCAGGATTAGCAGGGTTCAAGTCGTAGTAGCTTTGATAGGTCGCACCAAGGCCTCCCATGCTAGAAGTAACGGAAAAATTAGACCCCAAAAGATTCCCAATTCCAAAACGGGAATAAGGAGAATTATCTTGTGGTTGTGCGATCATCGCTACCGTGCTGAAAACCATGGCTATAAGCCACAACATTTTATTAAAAGTTGTTGACATTGTAATCAAGTATTTTATTTAGACCAACGAGGACTAAATTTGGAACTGCAAATATCTTATTTTTAAGGTGAGATACAAAATATTCCGTGTCTCCTCCAGTTATAATTATGTTAATGGCCCCATATTTTTCTTTAAATTGCCGAATAAACCCCTCTACTTCGTTCAAAGTCCCCTGTTGGGCACCCACACGCATACAACTTTCGGTACTATCTCCTACAAACCCTTCTAAGTCCCGCCGCTTCACCAAAGGCAATCGAGCAGTAAAATGATGCATCGCTTTATAACGCAATCGAATACCAGGGGAAATCCCTCCTCCTATATAATTGCCTTCTGCGGTCAAGTAATCATAAGTGATGCAAGTTCCTATATCGATCACCAAGCTGGCTTCATTTGGATAAAGATGCCAAGCACCAACGACCGCAGCAATCCGATCTTTTCCTAAGGTCTTCGGTGTAGCATACAAATTTTGAATTGGCAAGGCCGTATCATGCTCTAAACGAACAAAATCAAAGCGCTCCTTCAAGTAAGCACACAAGGGATCGTCTTTTTTCCCCACAGAAGAGAGAATAACCCGGCCAACCCCTTGTTTCCGAATAAATTCCTCCAAAGGCTCCTCCTCCAATCGTTTCCATTTTTCGCGCAACACCAATTCTCCGTTCTTAAAAACGGCTAATTTAGCACTGCTATTGCCCACATCGATACATAAATTATGCATTGGATTTTATTTAGGATGCTCGTTTAGTAGAAAGTAAGGAATATTCCGCTATCGAAATTGGGCGTAGAGTCCACAATAACTTTTGGAATTACCGTAACAGTTTGTTTTCTCCCTTTAAAAAAATGAAGTCACAAAATTATCATTTTCCTAGCGAAAAACGAAAAGTAACGTTGGCTTTAGCCGACAAGTTGTTCCATGAAAGAAAAATCCTCCACCACATATCATATTATTACGGTAAAACAGCAAGGTAAAAAACGCTTTAAAGTTTCTCCAAATCATAAAGCAAATCTCCGTAGGTTTGCTTTTGACCTTTACCTCGTACTTCAAACAATTTCATATCCTTACCTTCCTTTTTGAAATGATAAACAACTTTATCTCTTAGTTTTCCACTAGAATCCAAATAAAGCGCATCGAAAAAAGGACCTTCTGTAAAATCAATGGCCACCTCGTGATAAGTCAGTTTTCCTAGGCCACTCACTTGGCCATTTTCCTTAAATTCTACGGCTTTTCCTGTACGCTTGTCCTTGTACTTCCCGACCGTCAGCAGGAGCCGATTTTGCTCGAAATGTTCTTTCGTGAGCTGATAGTGTTCTGTTTTGTTGGAATTGACAAAAAAGAGTTCAATATTTTTTTCATCAACGGGTTTTACGATGATGTTTTCAATAGCATTAGGCCTACTTTCATAATGGTTCTTTTGACGATTATACTTCAATTTGACGGTAATACCACCTACAGTACGTGTAAATCCATTCAAATAAGGATCAGTATTCATCAAATTACCTTTATCTAGTATAAACCCGTAGTACTTCGTCTTCAATTCCCTATTCTTATACAAAGACCCCGTTTTTTCCACCGCCTCCAGCGTTTCCTTAGCCATCCAATGCCCATGGATTTGCTCACTCACCCTCCTATATTTCACAGAGTCTAGAGGTGAATTATCTTCAGGAAGCCCTTCTTCTTCTATAATTTCTTCTTGAATTTCATCCCTCACACTAGTGGTAGTAGAGGGAGAACCACAACTCCAAAGCAGCACTAAAGTAAAGAACAATACAAAAAGATTAAGCGATATTTTTTTCATCGTGTGTTTGATTTTAGTGTAAGCACTAAAATTAAGACTTTTCAAGAAAACCTCCCTTGTAAAAGAACGATTTTTCCGTGTCTTGTTAAGGAGAATACCAGCTTAGAATCGTTTCTATAACCTTTGGTTTCGACCATAAGACATAGTTTTCAATTCAACCTTACAGAAAAAAAACTCACGAACTCCTTGCATCAATCACAAAAAAGCCTTTACTTTGCATCACAAAGCACTTTTAACAAAAAGAAAGATGAACGAACACGACAAACATTTAGATGCCTTGGTAGAAATACGGAGCTTGATGAATCGCTCCACTCGATTCCTTTCCTTAAGTGGTTTGTCGGGCGTATTTGCAGGGACGGTGGCACTGATTGGTGCCGGAATGGTGTATTTGTTCTTGGGTATTAGTCCTTTTTCAGGCGCACAATATTTGGAGCGGTATGATGGTTTTAACTGGGGGATGAATTACACGACCTTTCTAGTGCTGGATGCTTTTCTAGTAGGTATCATTGCTTTTGCTGGAGGTTTATTTTTTACTTGGAAAAAATCTAAGGAGCAAGGCTACAAACTGATTGATTCCATATCTATTCGCTTGGCTATCAATTTGGCTATTCCATTAGCTACAGGCGGTTTGTTTTGTCTAATTCTCTTATTTCGACATGGATTGATTAATTTGGTCGCACCAGCTACCTTGGTTTTCTACGGTTTGACCTTGTTGAATGCTAGCAAATATACTTATGACGACATTCGCTACTTAGGCATCAGTGAAATTATACTCGGCTTACTAGCAACTTGGTATGTAGGTTATGGGATTTTGTTTTGGGCCATCGGTTTTGGTATCTTGCACATTATTTACGGCGCAAGAATGTATTTTAAATACGACAGGAAAGAAAAAGTTATGAGTTAAGAATTAGCCGTTAAGAGTTTTCCCTCTTGACGAATTTTCTTTCAATTCTTAGTTTTTCATTTAATAGAAACCATGAAGCACCTTATTACCAATTTAAATAAAACCTTTGACAACCGCGTCCGCTTGGGCATCATGTCTATATTGATGGTCAATGACTGGATGGCCTTCAAGGAGTTGAAGGAAATGCTTCAAGTAACCGATGGGAATTTAGCGAGCCACGCCAAAGCTCTAGAAAAGGTTGGTTATCTGCAATTTCGAAAGGAATTTGTAGGAAGGAAACCACAGACTTCTTATGCGGTAACGGTAGATGGCCGAAAAGCTTTTAATGAACATCTAGACGCTCTTGAAAAACTGTTGAAAAACAGATAATTCTCAGCACCCAATTTTTTTAGAAACACGATTTGTGTTTTATTTTTTATCAATACGCTTTGAAACTCAAAGTACTTTTTAAAAACAATTACTATGCAATTTATATTCACCTCCATTCTAGCAATCCCCTTAATTGCAATGCCTTTTTGTTTGGCCATTTTACGATTTGTCGGTTTTTACCAACAGGTAAAACAATACGAAGATTCTCAAGAATTTGTACTCGATAGCCTAATCCATAGTCGAGGTGAAAGTCTTAGCTTCCGCCGAGGATTCGATTTCCCTGAATTTTTGTTTATGGGAGTTTCACCCATTATTGGATTGTTTTTTATCAAAAGCTTTTCAGGTATGATTTCTCCTTTTGATGTCAATGCTGCCCCTACATTGGCCGTCTATTGTGTCTTCGCTTGGAGTGCTTATTGGATTTCCCGACTAGGCAAAGCCAATATTCCAGCTAAACTGTTGAATATCTTGCCTTTTGGCATATACATTGGACTGCTTCTCTATCCGTTTTTAGCGATTCATTTTATTTCAGAAATAACGCTTTATGGTATGTTGCTGCCCTTTTTTAGCTTTCCTCTTTTTGCCCCTTTACCTGCTTGGCTTTATACCCTTAGAGAGTTGATGGAATTGCGCAATTTTAAAGCAGAGAAAGCCATGGAATCACTTGCAACTCTAGGGAATTCCTCTAGGAAAATTTTGAATGACTCTACAAAACATTATCTAGGTTTTGGTGCATTTATACTTCTTATCCAAGTCGTTTTAGTTCTCTTTGGGCAAGAGTGGACAAGCATCATTGACGTTTTTACGGGAGGAGAAGATTTCTTTTTTTCTCAATATTGAGGCCATTCCGAAAAGGCTCTTTTGCAATGTAAGATCTAAGTAGTACAGAACGGCGAAGCCGTAGTAATTATCGTTTTGACCACACCTCATTGCGTTGTTTTTTAACCACATAGCACACAGAAGAGACATAGTTTTTGACGATATTAGCGTAAAAGAGCACATAGGAGACATAAGAAGGTCTTACGACTTTTTCACATAGACTCTCACGGCGAAAAACTACGCGAGCCTAAACCGAATCAACTCCTTGTTTTTAAGGCAATTAGTTTGTTTCTTGATTAAAAATTTTGCACAAAAAACAAACTTTGGGCGTTGTGTGTACAACTTTTATTATTTGTTAGCAAACAAGCTCTTACGTGAAGAGGTTTTCATACATCTTCATCATAAATCATATTTTTCGGAATGTCCTAATATCATCCACGAACAAGTAAAATAACCATCATGAATTCATCATCTGTGGCTTTTGTGCTAGCGCGCAAAGGGTATCAATCCCTATGCCATTTCAAAAGTAAATTACTAGGAAAATTCGCTGCCTTTTTGATTCCTTTGTTGAGTAAATACACGGGGGGAATTCCTTGGAAAACAACACTTTCTAGTATGCGAAAATTGCCAAAAACTTCCTTGGGTTGGGCGATGGCGAGCATGTTGGACAAAGAAGGGCATTCCCTCATTCCTAAATTCGAAACACATGATGTGCAACATCTCCTCCTTGGCTATCAAATGACGGGTTTGGGGGAAGCCCGACTACAATTTTTTCTTGTAGGAAACGGCCATAAGACTTTGATTTCTATCGGTACTTGCCTCTTTAGTCTCGCTGTTTTTCCTGAGCTATTTTCCTTGTTCCATAAAGATTACCAACGAGGAAAAACATTCACGAATCTATCGTCTATTGATTTTCAGCATCTTTTATCGAATGATATGGAAGAAATACAAGCTCGAATCAAAAGAACAACCTTGACCTTTTAACTTAAAACAAACGCTTAACCATTCTCAACCATCTAGACATGAAATTTACCAAATTCCAAACCCTAAGTTTTATCGCCGGCATGATCCTGTTTCATCTCCTATTTTGGATAGAAAAAATGGGTGTCAACACCGTCTTTTTTACGTTATTCATTTTTGGTGTTCTATTTTATAATGACAAGGAAAGTTTTAAACCCAAAACAGCATTGATAACCGTTTGTAGTACGATTATTTTGAGCCTTTTTATTGTCATAAATAACTCTTTATTGGCTAAAACCGTTTATTGGTTTTCTCTACTAGTCAGTGTTGGTTTTATTCAAGATAGTTCGTTGAAATTCATCGGCTACGCTTTCATGGCAAAGCTTGGTGATATCCTTTCCACACCTCGAAAATTGCTTGGGAAGTTAACAAATTCTTTATCTAAGGATCGTCATTGGGCGAGAGGTTTATTTTTTGTCAAAATCACCGCCATTCCCTCCGTGCTTTTTGTGAGTTTTTACACATTATATGCCCTTGCGAGTCCAAAATTTGCCGAACTAAGTGACCAGTATTGGTCTTGGATAGGTGATTGGCTTTGGGGCGGGCCATCTGTCCTCTCTTTTCCCTGGCTCTGTTTTATGACCGTTGGTATGTTTCTCATTGGAGGTTTATTATTCCCTCCCACACGCTATTTCTTTAAAGAAAAACAAGCTCAAAAAACAGATGAGTTAGCTCGAATAAGAAAAGGAGCCAAAGGAAGAATCTTTAATATCATAGGTCTAAAAAGAGAATTTCAAATGGGGCTAATAACCATGGTCAGTCTCAATGCTTTATTACTCCTTGTTAATGCTATCGATATCAATCAAGTATGGCTAGATTTGGAGCCTCAAACACCTCAAGCTTTATCCGTTTTCGTACATGAGGGTACTTGGGTTTTAATCTTCAGCATCTTATTGGCTATAGGGGTTACTTTGTTCTTTTTCCGAGGAAATTTAAATTTTTTAATGCAGAACCGAGCGTTGAAATTAGCGACTTATGCTTGGATCATTCAGAATATTTTCTTGGCACTTTCTGTAGGAAGACGCAACTTTCATTACATCGAATTTTACGGCTTAGCTTATAAACGAATTGCCGTTGTGATTTTCATTTTACTCGTCGTCGCGGGACTAGTGACCTTATTTGTTAAAGTGCGAGAACGAAAAACCATTTACTTCCTTTTTCATAGAAATGCATGGATTCTTTACACCGTTCTCCTATTAGTTTCCGCAGTGAATTGGGATGGTCTGATTTCACGTTACAATCTGACAGCCAATACGCGTGGCCCCTTGGATAGAACGTTCCTATACTATGATATCTCCGACAAAAATCTGCCGCTATTAATGGAATATGAGCGAGAATATCTCCAAAAAACGGGACGTCCTTACTTCAAAAAAGGTATTGAAGGCAAGCAAAGACGATTTGCAAGCGAGCAAGAGGATTTAACTTGGTTATCATGGAATTATCCCGACTATAAAGTACATCGCTACTTGGAAAGGAACAAGGAATAAAGGTAC
>JAHDHB010000007.1:26907-38517 GCA_020631545.1 Saprospiraceae bacterium
CCATCAATAAAGTAGCCCAAGAAGCCTGCGAAAAAACTATCAATTACTTTTTCAACCTAAAAAATCAACGTCATGATGCCAGTTGACCCAATCACCCTAGATCTAGCCAAACGTTTACGTGCTTGTACGATATTGCCGGAATACCATTTTTGGAAGCTTCTCTCTCAACAGTTCCAAGCAAAATTTTTACGCCAACAAGTCATTGGTCAACATATTGTAGATATTTATTGTCCCGAATATGACTTGATCATTGAGCTTGGTGGCGATGTACACGACTATAAATATGACCACGCCAATCGGTCTTCAATTTTTCAAAAACAAGGCTTGACGTACTTGTGTTTTGGTCATAATGAAATCAAAAAAGAACAAGCAAGCGTCTTACACCAAATATCTAACAACTTAACAGCTAGTAAATTACAAAAAGGCAGCGAATACTTTGCTCCTTAGTTAAAAAAACTTTCTTTAGACGTGCATCTTTTCAAAAAAAGCCCTATATTTGCAATCCATTACGATTAAATGGTCGCGTGGCCGAGCGGCTAGGCAGGGCTCTGCAAAAGCTCGTACGGCGGTTCAAATCCGTCCGCGACCTCTAAAAAATGGCTTTCATTTTTGATAAGCTCCTGTTTCGCAGGGGCTTATTTTTTTGCCTGTTGCCAAAGGATTTAACCCTATGACTACAGCGCGTAAAACGCCTTCGGAACGGGTGTTCCCTCCAACCTTTATACATCCTTAAGTTGATGGCCTCCTATTTCAAATCACCACTCAGCACATTCACTTTGCTATTACTCTTTTCCTGAAAATTGCGTCTAAGCAAAAAAAACGTTAACTTTATAGCTGAAAAACAATAGATAATCTACTTAATGCTTTAAACATGAATGAAAAGAGAATGAGGTTGATTCGGTTTGACTGGGCCATGAAACGATTGCTTAGGGATAAAGCCAATTTTGGGGTTTTAGAAGGGTTTCTTTCTGTCGTTTTAAAAGAAAAAATTAAAATTAACCGCATTCTAAGTAGCCAAGGAAACAAAGAAGATGAGGATGATAAATACAATGACGTAGATATTCTTGTCGAAAATGCGAAAGGCGAACTAATTATTGTCGAAGTACAAAATACGAAGCAACACGATTATTTCCACCGAATATTATATGGCGCTTCTAAAGTAATCACTGAATATATCGGTGAAGGTGAAGCCTATAAAAAGGTCAAAAAGGTTATTTCCATTACTATTGCTTATTTTGATTTGGGTCAAGGAGAAGACTATGTTTATCATGGAACGACCTCTTTTCGAGGATTGCACAAGGGTGATGTCCTTACCTTATCCCAAAAACAACGAGATCTTTATAACAAAACCAACGTCTTTGAAATCTATCCTGAATATTGGATCATCAAAGCAGGTCTTTTTGACGAAGAAAAGGTCAACGATAAGCTTGATGAATGGATCTATTTTCTAAAAACGGGTACGGTCTTAGAAAATTTTACCGCAGATGGCTTGGCTGAAGCGCAAAAAAAACTCGATAAAATGAAGCTCACGCGTGAAGAACGTAGAGAGTATGATGCTTATGTGGAGCGTCTTCGAAAAATTGCGAGTATTCAAGAAACTGAAATGGAGGACAAAAAAGATGAAATTCGTGCAGCTCGGAAAGAAGGAGAAGACTATAAAGAGATTCAGGCCGTACTAGGTTTTCACGACAATGGTATATCATCATCCATCATTGCAAAATCACTGCACATTCCTATAGAAAAAGTTTTGGAAATTATCGCTCAGCGGAATGCCTAGAAATGAATAAAACCGAAAATTTATCGCTTCTTCTCCAAGAAATTCGTGCCTGTCAAGTATGTGCTAAGGGACTTCCTTTAGGGGTCAATCCCGTCGTTACCGCTCATCAAACATCAAAAGTAGTCATCATTGGCCAAGCACCGGGCACCAAAGTTCATCGCAGTGGGATTCCATGGGATGATGCCAGCGGCAACCGTCTTCGTACGTGGCTTAATGTCGATAAAGAAACCTTCTATGATACACGCAACTTTGCTATTATCCCTATGGGTTTTTGCTATCCAGGGAAAGGCAAAACAGGGGATCTCCCACCAAGGAGGGAATGCGCCCCTCTTTGGCACAAGCGTTTACTAGAACAATTGCCTAATGTTCAACTTGTTTTATTGATTGGTCAATATGCTCAAACCTATTACCTCGGAAAGTCTAGAGGAAAAAACTTAACGGAAACCGTGAGAAATTATGAGGCTTATTTACCCAAATTTTTCCCCCTTCCTCATCCTTCTCCTAGAAATCGCTACTGGTTATCGAAAAACCCTTGGTTTGATGAGGAGGTAATTTGGGCTTTGCGAGGGAGATTGTCGGAAGTATTTTAGACTCGGCAGTCATTCTTTCATCCATGGATTAACATTACTGCTTATTTAACAAATAACGAAGACCTATCGGATCAATCCAAAAAGTATAATACCATTGGATTGATCTGATAGATCTTCGGACATTCATCGAACTCAGGATTGCACCATCATTTAATAAATTTAATCGTTTTCTTTTTTTCTGAACTATCTAAGAGTTGAAGAAGATAAACACCTGTAGATAAATCTTTTGTGCTAAGTTCAAATTGATTGCTATCGGCTTGTAAAGCGAGCATCTGTGAATGGATTCTTTTTCCGATAGCATCATAAATAACCAATTCAGCGGTTTCAGAAGTTGAACTTTGAATGAATACCTGACTTATATCTTGCACTGGATTTGGGAAAAGTATAAAGGTATCTTCCTCTAGGGTAGGTTTTATGAAAATAACATCACTATAAGTAACCGTCCCATCAAAATCTACCTGTTTCAAGCGATAATAATTGCCCATTAGTAGATAATCCCTATGCAAAAAATCATACTCAATAGGTGAAATACTGTTTCCTGCCCCAGTTATTTTAGTTATAGCCTGAAAATCAAGCCCTTCGGCAGAATGTTCTAATTCAAAATAGGCATTGTTGATTTCGTTCTCCGTGCGCCAAGAAATGCGTATTCCAGCTTCTGAAAATCGACCTTCAAAACTAGTCAACTCAACAGGTAAGAGCCCGAAACAATCTAGCAGCTTAGTCAAATTCAAGCGTCCTCCAGTTTGAGAAGTACCAGAAAGACTCGGCAATGAATCTACCGTTTCCATTAAATGACTTTTTATCTTGAAAGCCTCAATATCAGGGCATTGAGCTATCAATAAAGCTACTGCGCCACTCACAAAAGGTGCAGCAAATGAGGTTCCCCCTACATAACCGTACTCATACCCCAAAACACTATTCAACGTTGTTGTTGCAATAGTCTCTCCAGGCGCAGCAAGATCAACATTTATAGCACCGTAGTTCGAAAAGCTAGATAGTTGATCCCCCGATTGCGTAGAAGAAACGGAAATCACATTATCAATATCGAAAGCAGCAGGATACCTAGGATCGCTATCAATATTAAGCGAGTCGTTTCCTGATGCGGCTATGCATACCTGATATTCATCGTGATACAATTCTATGGCATTAAATAAAAACGTAGAAAACCCGGATCCACCCCAGCTACAATTCGTCAAGTTAGCCCCCATTAAAGAAGCATAACTAAAGGCTTCTATGGCATCAAATGAATTCCCAATACCCTGCTCATTTTGCGTTTTTAGGTTCATTAATTGAACATCCCAAGACACCCCAGCAATGCCAATTCCATTATTACCCTCAGCACCAATAACGCCTGAAACAGCCGTACCGTGCCCCTGATCATCTAACGGGTTATTATCGTTATTAACGAAGTCCCAGCCAATAAAATCATCAATATAACCATTTCCGTCAGAGTCAATACCATCAATATCATCAGGATCAAAAACCCAAGAGCTACCGTCCCAAATCAACACAAAACCATCATTATCTGCGTCTTCCCCTAGGTTTTGCCAAATATTATTGACGAGGTCAGGATGATTCCAGTCGACACCGGTATCAAGAACAGCAACTTTGACATCCTCGGAACCTGTTCGAATATCCCATGCATTCACGGCATCAATATCTGCGCCAGCTAAGCCCCCAAATTGCCCAGTGTTATAGTGTCCCCACTGTAGACTAAAAAGAGGATCATCAGGCGTAGTAGCACCTACATAAAAATAGTAATTAGGTTCTACATGTTCGACCCCAGGTAAATCATGAAGGTAACTAATAAGCTCTTCGAGGTTGAATAGTTTTTGGTTTTTTAAAACCATAGGAAACTTTAAATACCAATGCTCTATTCCAAGATCTGTTACTTCTTTTACTTTCGTAATGCCTAATTCATGCTTGATTGTAATCGGATAATCCGCTTTTTCAAAATCCGAAAATTTAATTAATAACTGATCCGCAGGATAGTTTTTTTCTTGACCGTTCACCTTGGGAAGAAAGAAAACAGTACTTAATAGAAAGAATACTAGGTGTATTCCTAGAGATTTCTTGTTCATAATGGCGATTGTTTTTTGTGAAGGTATTGATGGCATGCTAGTTTAAGACTAATAAAATTAGCCTGATACATAGCATTATATCCCCAAGTTGATTAAAGAATAGTCGACATGGAATACGAATAACTGATTTAACCAAAGAGGTTAATCAATTCCCAAGAAATGATAATTGTGAAAATATTGATAGGATGGAATGGGGCTCCTGTAGTAATGTCTAAGTAAAAGGGCTTTTTTAGACATCGTTCCTTATAAACAAATTGCATCAAAAATAATACCAATTTTATAGTATCCTTCTCTTTTTATAGCTTATCGCGTGTCGAATAAAAGGATAAAGCCAAATCACAAGGCGGAGAATTCTACATTTTACCTACTTATGACGATATAAATTGAATATGTTGTATCTTTACGGGGTTAAAACAGAAAGGAATCCTGTTGTTTTGAAAGACACATACATTGTGTTGTAAATATAAATAACAGGAATTACAAAAGAGGCCATCAATAATTGATTTATTGTTCAAGGCTTCCAAACAAAAATTGTAGAAACCTTATGTGTAGAAAGATTTGTATCGAAAGGTACTATGTAGTTTTACTGATGCTTTTTTCGGCGTTTTCTCTATTCGCCCAAACAAAAGTGAGTGGTGTAGTTACTGACGCAAAAACGAATGAAACCCTTATTGGAGTAAACATTGTTTTTGCTAATGGTGCAGGAACAACAACGAACATCGATGGTTATTATGAAGTGAACCTTGACCCTGGCAAGCATGAATTGACGTTTAAGTACACTGGATATGAAGAACTTGTAAAGAATATAGATGTAGGAAGTGATCCCGTTTTATTGAATATTAAAATGGGAGAAACGAACTCCGTCCTAGACGTTGTGGTCGTTTCTGGTAGTCGATTTGAACGAAAGATCAAGGAGGAAACTGTTACGATTGATGTGATTACACCAGATATTATTGAACGAGATAACAATACAGATTTAGCAGAAGTCGTGAAACGAGTGCCTGGCGTAGAAGTTATTGATGGTCAAGCTAATATACGAAGTGGTAGTGGCTATGCTTATGGCGCGGGTAGCCGTGTTTCTGTTCTAGTAGATGACCAACCCCTGCTTTCTGCAGAGTTGAGTGATGTAAAATGGAACTTTATTCCGCTTGAAAATGCTTCACAGATCGAAATCATAAAAGGCTCTGCCTCAGTACTTTATGGTTCTTCAGCCTTGAATGGTGTTATCCATGTTCGCACGGCCATGCCTACAGATGAGCCCTATACTTCTATTTCGTTGTATTCTGGGGTTTATAATGGCCCAAGAACGCAATCTCGTAAATGGTGGGCCAATACTAAAGCTCAACCTTTTCAAGTTGGGGCTTATTTCGCACATCGCGAAAAAATACGCTCTAATTTTGATTTGGTCGTTGGAGGAAATGTTCATATCCTTGAGGGGTATCTCAAAGGAGGAGATGAACGTCGTTTCCGCTTGAACGTAAACACTCGGTACCGACCAGTGAATAATGAACGCTTGACTTATGGTCTGAATACCAATGTCATGTATCACGAAATTGCCAATTTCTTCCTTTGGATGAATGGAGGTGATAGCGCTTTTGTTCATATTTCACCAACCTATACGCGTGATGATTATAGCACGTTGACTGTAGATCCTTGGTTGACGTACTTTGATAAGTATGAAAACAAGCATACCGTTAAAGCACGTTACTTTAATATTTCTAAAATAAGAGGCCGCAATAACGAAAATTCTGTTGGAAATATTGGTAGTTTAGAGTATCAATTCCATCGTAATTTTAAGCACGACTACAAGCTCTCTGCGGGTGCTTTAGGTCAGTATTTCAAGGCGCGAAGTGTCTTATTTACTAGGGATAGCCTAGGAAATTTTACGTCACAAGGCGGACTTACGACTGCTCTTTATGCTCAAGTAGATAAGCAATATTTCAATCGACTTAACATTACTGCGGGTCTTCGTTGGGAAAGCTTTCGTGTGGACGAGCGATTAGTGACCGCCTTACCGGTTCTCCGTTTAGGAGCAAATTACAAGCTAACTGAAAACAGCAACTTGCGTGCTTCTTTTGGTGGAGGCTATCGTGTTCCTAGCTTAGGAGAACGATATATTGATGACAATATAGAAGCGATTAATATTTTCCCGAACCCAGAATTAAAAGTGGAAAAAGGATGGAGTGGGGAAGTCGGTTATAAACGAGGCGTGAAAACGAAGAAGTTCGAAGGTTACTTCGATGCGGCTCTATTCTGGATGGAATATAAAGATATGACCGAATTTTATTTCGATCTTTATACACCAGATGGTCAAGCACCCAACTTGGACAGCCTTTCTTACTATGTTGGTTTTAAAGCCGTTAACATCAGTCGCGCACGGATTGCAGGTACAGAGTTTAGCTTGTTTGGTGAAGGAAATATTGGGGTTGTCCCTGTCCGAACTTGGGTAGGTTATACCTATAGTTTTCCTGGAGATTTAAGCCAAGATACGACTCAACGTAAACTAGGTCCCTACCTCAGAAATTTCTTTTCTGGCCTTGGTAAGGTTAGTGAAGAGCTAAATACGAGTATCCTTAAATATCGCAGCTTACATAATGTACGCTTAAGTATCGAGGGGGAATACAAGAATTTTATACTAGGCTTTAACGCAAGTTATAATAGTTTTGTACATAATATTGATGCGATCCTAGCAGGAAAGCACTTGCTAAGTCCTATCGTTGAATCAGAATTGCCCGGCCTTGTGGGAATCCGCGAATTTCGGGATGCTCACTCTGGAGGCGATTTCATTATGGATGTTCGTTTGGTTTACAGAATCAATAAACACCATGATATAAGATTCATTTCGAATAATATTTTTAACCGAGAATATATGCTCCGAGCAGGAAAAATGAGCGCACCGCGTTCTTTCCACTTACGCTACAACTGGAAATTTTAAGCTAAGGGGTAATTAAACCACTTGGATAATTGAAGAAGCCTTCTAGATTTTGTTGTATAAAATCTGGAAGGTTTTTTTATTTTTGTAAAAATGTAAGCAATATGTACATCAAGGAATTGGAAATAGAAGGCTTTCGAGGCTTTTCAGAATTAGTAAAAATAGATTTTCATTCGAGAGTCAATGTTTTTGTTGGCGTAAATGGTTCTGGGAAAACAAGTATCTTGGATGCTGTTGCTTTACTCCTTAAAAAATTCATAGCTACCAACTTTCCCGATGAAGGTTTTGAGCCAACCATTATATTTGAAGATCTTTCTAGCATTAATCCTTATGTACAGTTAAAAATGATTGCTGCTTTAGAAGATAAAACAGCTAAATGGAGCTTAGAAAAACATGCTTTTTTTAATGTAAAACGTTCTGAAGAAGTAAAATCCATCCAATATTTGCGACAAAAGCTATTTGCAAAAGAGCCCTCTAGTCTTCCCATTTTAACGTATTATAGAGCTAACAAAAGGACAGACGAACAACCCACAGAACAGCTCAACAAGAGCTTAAGTCTTCCGCCTTTTCTTTATCATACTTATGCTAATGCTTTCGGTGAAGATATTGGTAGTTTTGAAGATTTTACGGCTTGGTATATTGAGGAAGAAAATCAAGAAAATAGAATTCGATTAAGAGAAGATTCCAATTTCAAAAATCCCGCCTTATCCCCTGCTAGGTTGGCCATTGAACGCTTTTTTGATATGATGGGAAACAGAGATGAACTCTCTAAACTTTATGTTGATGTTCCTCCAAAAAGGAATAGCCACTTCATTATGAGCTCTAAACCCACACTTTTCATTCATAAAAACAAGGAAGCCATTCAATTAAACCAACTGTCAGATGGAGAGAAAATGATGGTTTTACTTGTAAGTGATATTGCTAGGAGATTAACGATTGCAGCTCTGAATCAGCAAACAGAAGAAATCATAAATGGTAAAGGTATTGTATTAATTGACGAGATTGAAATGCATCTTCACCCTTCCTGGCAACGCAAAATAATTCCTGCTCTTACAAAAACATTCCCTAACCTACAGTTTGTCATCACAACGCATTCTCCTCAAGTACTGAGCAATGTTCAAAAGAAATCTGTTCATGTAATAGAGGATTTTAAGCTGGTTCCCCTTGTTCCTCCTACCTTTGGGAAAGATAGTAATTCTATTTTGTGGGAAATATTTGGCGTGAAAAAACAGCCTGAACATGCAGAAGCCTTATTTGAAAAATTTTATCATTCTCTTGAAAAGGAAGATAAACATGCAGCAAAAGAAGCATTAGAAGTCTTAAAAAAACTATTTGGTACAGATTATCCTTCGGTCTACGAAGCAGAAATGAGTTTTTCTTTCACCTTCGATCTAGGAGAAAACTAGCAAAAACACCATGAAATATATACGAAAAGGCAAAGAACCAAGATCTCTAAAAACCTATAGATCAACACCAAATGCTAATTTTGATGATATCAACAAGGAAGAAATTCGCTCTGCTTTACTTGATGAACAAGGCTACCTTTGTGCTTATTGTATGCAAAGGATTAGTCAAGAGCGTGGGCGGCAATTTACAAATATAGAACACTATCGTTCACAACATCGACACCCAAAGCTAGCTTTAAATTTTCAAAACATGTTAGGTGTATGTACTGGAAATGAAGGTAATCCCAAACATCTTTTGCATTGTGATAAACGAAAGGCACTATATGACAATTCGGTCGACTTAACCGTGAATCCTATTGACATTCGCTGTGAAAAAGCTATTCAATACCTTAAAGATGGGACAATATATTCTAATGAATCAAGGATTAATAAAGATCTTCAAGAAACGCTATCTTTAAATGAGCAAAAGTTAAAAGAAAATAGAAGAATGGCCATAAAAAAAGCCTTACAAAATATCAATGCACAACAAGTAAAAGCTGGTAGAAGGAATAAAGCTTGGATTCTAGCAATTATTCTAAAAGAGAAGTCGAGATGGGAAAAACGAGATAAACTAAATAAATATACTCCTTATTGTCAAGCTGTTATTTTTGTTCTAGAGAAAAAAATCGCTCAATTAGAAAAGAAATAAAGTAAACAACTCACCCTTCCTCCATCAAAATCCCAAAAGCATCACCGATACTTCCCTCCAAAAAACGACTGCGCAGCCAACACCATACGATGTCCATATAATTCGTCGCCTTAGCCGAGTCGTTTTCCTTTAACTCCTTGATTTCTTCCCAAAAAGTACCCAAAATTGTCCTTTCCTCTTGCTTAGACGTTGTATTTAGCAGTTTACTGATGTGGGTAAAAACAATTTTTTCAAGAGCATTCAATTTTTCATGTCGTCGGTAGCGCGTACGCAGTGTTTTTATATAATTATTGAGCCAAAAATGGTTGTCCAATTCGTATTCGCAAAGTATCCGAAGGACAGGGATGAAATACCGACTATCTTCTCGCGCCTCCGTCTTCTTGTATGCTTCTATTTTTAAAATGTAATCAATGGTTTCTTCAAAACGCTCTGTAATGAAGTAAACTAGGGAAATATTATGATAAATCGTCAATAGGCGAGAGCTGTGAATGCCTGCTTGAATAGCTAGGGCTATTTTTTCCTCTTCTTCGGGAATACATTGTACATACGACTCAAAATTTCGAGAAAGTAAGGCATAAATCGTCTTATGGTAGCATGTTGTAGCATACATTTCTGAGCGAATTTCAGGATAGGCTTGAGCAATGTCCTCCAATCGCTTCAGAAAAACAGGGTACGTCGCTATCTTTCTAGTTCTAAAGCAACTATTCAATAAACCACAAATCGCTTTCACATATTTCATCGGTTCCTGTTCCCAAAATGCTGGGTGTTGTTCCCAAAGTTCCACGACCGTTTTGTAGTAGGCATGTCGTTGAAGATATTCCCCTTTGCAAAAAGCATGGTAAGCCATTAAATCGTAGTAAATACATTGAGAACGAAAGGATTTAGGGATATTATCCTCTGTTAGTAACACATTATTGTCCAACCTTTTAGCAACTTCTTTATAAGCTAAATTACTACTGCGTTTAAAGAAAACAATCACTTCGTCTTGTAAGTCTTTTAAGGCATAATACTCTTGAAAAAGTAAAATTACTTTCCGTTTTTCTTTTTGTAAATCAAGCAAAGTGGGGCGCATTTTATCGTCTTTCAAATCCACTAAATATTTTTGCTTGAGGTTGAGCAATTGTAAGAGCAACAAAAATCGCTCTTGAGCATAGGCTTTCTTTAAAGCTGCCTTCATTTTCCGTTCAAATAACGAGTAGATTTTTTTATGCAAAATGATTTGCAAAACAATAAGTTCTTCTTGTAATTCGATGGATTCACTGGCTTGTCCACTAGCTAAGCGTAGACAATCCAAAATTTTATTGAGCAGAATATTCCTAGTAACGGCAAGTTGATTGTCCTTTTTAAATTTTTTCTTAACGACACTTACATCATAATCCTCCTGGTTCGATAAAATGTCATACAAGCGAACAGCATCGCTCTTTTTATTCGATTCCTGCTTCCTAAAAAGCCGAATTTCTTCCTTCGTTAAGGATTTTACCAAATCAAAAAGCACCTGTTTACTCATATTTTCCGGTTAATCTTTTTTAACAATAACAAATTGATTATAAATTATTTACACAAATTTAGCGCGCAATTTAGCTTTAATATTTCTCGAAAATGAATTTGCGCTTCGCTCAAATAAACCCCATCTTTGAACTATCGTAACGTTGGCATTAGCACATCTCTTGTTTTTACTAACGCAACTTGTCGGCTAAAGCCAACGTTACGGGCGAATAAAATACAAAATTGCACGATAACTTTTATCGGTTTGCACAAAAAAGGATTTGACGCCAAGGCTTTACTTATTATTAACCATTTAAAACTAAACTATCATGAGACCCATTCATTGGATTTCTTTTTTCGCGATTCTTCTTTTTTTCCTTATGAGTTTTACTTACTCCACCCCGAGTACGAATGCCACGGTTAATGCCGAAATATGCGGCTGCCCAGAGTTGAAACTTCAAGAAAGAAAAGCTTGTTCAAGCCAAAAAAATGGATTTATAACGACTTGTACTGAAGTAGGTTCTTCTTGTAATTGCATAACGACAACCAAGTCCTTTTCCGCCAAAACAACTATCGTTGCAGAAGTTGTTCAAGAAGATCCCTGCCAGCCAGTCGGTGGATGTATGCCTATCGATCAACTTCACACCAGTC
>JAHDHB010000369.1:0-1239 GCA_020631545.1 Saprospiraceae bacterium
ATTTTTTCCTTCTTGTAGGGAGATATTATAGTTTGTTGTTCTAAGTAGTTTTGTGTCGTTCTGCTCTAAACTTACCTCATTATCACTATCGTTCCAGGTAGTTTCTAGAGGTACTTGTTCCTTTTCAAGCACTTTATCTACTATTGGCAAAGCTGTTTTATTAGATGTTGGGCTTACAGCAATTACAACTCTAAAATCATGGTATGAAGAAACAGATTCTGTCTTTGCAATGCTATGACCGATAAAATCTCCTATCCGATAAGTAAATACTTTTGAGGCAAAACAATCATCTTTTCTTCCTTTCTCTGAGCAACTAGTGCGATAATCATCTTCAAATGCATGATATTCTATTGTAATTCTGTCATTTGAATTGTAAGAGCGAAAATATCTCTGAGCAGACCAATAGGGCCATCCATTGTCACCTGCATTAAAAATATTTCCTCCATTATGAGATCGTTGATAACATTCTTCGTCTATGAGGCCATATTTGTCATATACTTTGAAGTAACCTCTCCACTCTTCTTTACCTGCTTCCCAACAATCTCCGCCAACATCCCCTGTAGACCAGTATATATGCGTCGGAGTAACAGTTAAGTCATACATTCCCGTTTGACTATAAGAGAAATTTGTAGTTAACAATATCATTAAAAATAAAGACGTACTCTTAATGCATATTTTCACTTCTCTCAGTATACTTGTTTTACTTTTCATGTCTTTTATGTTTTAATAAAAATTAAATACCTACTCTATTCTGGCTTTTCGGCATCCGCCATTTATAAAATAAATTCGATTAAAATCGACAACTTTGGAGGTTACAGGATGTCATTTGTTCGTTCCTGATGACACTACAAACTTCGAGGAAAAATTGGAGACGATATGGCGGTGGATTCTGCTATAATCCTTCGAAAAAATAGCAAATAGGTATTTTTTAGCTTTCTATTGATAATCTATTTTGGGTTGTATTTTGTTTGTTTTCAGCTAGAATCAAAATTCTTTTTACTCAATTTTACTAGAATGCCAAAGTCCTTAAAATTCTTGAATAAAGAAAATGCACTTCCTTTTTTACCTAAAAAAATTGGACATCGCGAATAAGCACCGTACTTTAGCCCTAAAATCCTAATCGACTATGGCAGATGTACCAAAAATCATCCAATACCTAAAATTGATGACGCCTACCGAACGGCAGCGGTTCAAATGGTATGCGAAGGGGCCTACGCCTAAAGAAAGTGATGAATTGAT
>JAHDHB010000369.1:1249-7111 GCA_020631545.1 Saprospiraceae bacterium
CCTATCTTATTGATTGTGCCAACAGGAAATCGAAATTCGACAAAGAAAAAGTAAATATCCTCTTAAAACTATCTCCAAAAGCTTCTAATAGAACACAAAACAAACTATTATCTAGTTATGTCAGCAGCGCGAAACAGTTTCTAGCTGCCGAACAACTCCATAAAGAACCCGTTGAATTACTTCCCTTGACTTTGCTGATTAAAAAACTTCGTCATACTAATGCAGAAGAGTTGTTTATAAAAGAAGTACAAAAAGCGATTCGGATTATGGAACAAGGTCTTCCACCAGAGTCTTTGTATTATTCTACCATGCTATGGCTGATGGAAGAATCTTTTTATTTTCCATTGATAAACAAAGGGCAAGGTGACATAGGGAGGATTGATGACATTGATGAGTTTTTTAATTTTCTAGAGATTTTTCATTGTATTTCGGTATTGCGATATTCTTGCAAGGCTTTAATTCGAAATCAATTAATAGCGAAGGAACACAAGACGCCACAGCTACAAGAAGTCTTGAAAAGATTAGAGACCTCTCCGAATTTGCAAAGTATTCCTTTACTTAGAGTCTATCAATTATGTATTCAGTTATTTCAAGCATTTGATAGCGCTACTTATGAGGAATTTAAAACATTGGCCTTGGGAGAAATGCTAAAATATCCCAAAATGGAAAAAGATTTTCTTTTTTCCTTGCTAAATAATCATACGGCTCAAGCCGTAAAAACAGATATTAAACATGTAGAAGATTCCTTCGAAATTTATACTTTTGGTATGAATGAAGGCCTACTGGAAAATAATGGTATATTAAACAGTGTACATTTTATTAGTTATATCACGACCGCTTGTAGTTTGGGGATTACTAAAATCGCCAAACGATTTTTAAAGGAAAAGCAAAACAAACTTCACCAATCAGAGAAAAAACAAGTCATACGTATTTGCAAGTCACGCATACTCCTTGCAGAACAACAATATAAACAAGCCTTTGACTTTCTAAAAAAAGGAAGATTTCAAGAGATCCAACTCCGTTTAGTAGCAAGAGTAACACGCCTCATGGTTTGTTATGATTGGTATACAAAAGGAAAAGAAAACATGGAGTTTGAAGGTGATTTAATTTTTGTAGATGATGAATTGCGTTCTTTTATGAAGAGTTTAAGCCTTGTAAGAGAAGGGGTAAGCCAAGAATTTATCCAAGCATTTGACAATTTCCTCGAAATGCTTAAAGCAATCTTAACAGAGGGGAATCAAATAACGACAGATAAAACAAAAGAGGATTTAAAAGAGAACCTACAACGTTATGATACCATCGTAGCACGCGGATGGTTAGTTGAAAAGATTGGAGAATTGTAGAGTAATACTTGAGGCAGAAGCAAAAAAGAACTATGCAGGCGTCGTTTAGGCTACATAGTTCTTTTAATTTGATGAGGTATCTCGTAAGAATGTTATTGGCCTACTTCAAAAAAGACTTGTGCGGTGCAACCCTTGTGAATAGAAGCTAAATTCACGCTATACTTGCCACAAGGCCAATTATCCGTAGTAAAATTCCAAGAAAAATCATTTCCTTCTATCGAATTTGAACTATCCATTAAATCGCCATGTTCATTTTTGACCCAAAGTCTGAGTTTTTCATTGCATCCACGGCCTTTTACGATGTATTCTTGATGCTTGGCAATAATAATGATTAAATCCGTTCCGCCAGTGTCATTAAGTTTTGGGTGGAGGAGTGTAAAACCAGATGCAAGAAAATAAATTAAGCAGAAAACAGTAAACAGTGCAATTCTTGAAATGAATGTTTTCATGATCCAAAGGTTGAGGTTAACAAATTGAATTTTTAAATCTTAAGGTTTTATACCTTAAATCTGTTCTATAAGTCAGGCAAAAGCAAAATCGTAACTATCACAAGTCTATTTTTTTCCCTACTTTAGTCTTTTGAAAAGTCAATTTGTAAACATCCAAGTAGAATTTTATCGAATAAAACAGTCAGAAAATCGGATATTTATCACTATACTTATTCATTTGCTAAATTTTTAAACAAAAAATACCTTTCTTTGCGCCTATTTAATTGTAAGAAGTCAATTCTTGTACTAGAAGAAAAATGACTTTGTTCTGGTTACCTTTTTAGAATATCTAGCCTATGATATTGAGCTTGTATAGGAAACAGTACACCGATGAAGAAATTGTAGCAATGCTACAATCTGGCCATACCCTACAAGAAAATAAAGCCATTAACTATTTGATAGCACTACATGAAGGGAAACTGACGACTTATATCAAAAAAAAGATTCCACCTCATAGAGAGAGCGATCCTATATTTTGGTCTGTTATGACTACCTTTTTTGAACAGGCAAAAAAGAAATTTGTCGTTCAAAAAGAGGATGCTATTCTACGTTTTTTGTACAAAGTGGCGGAAAATAGATGCAAAAAGGAGCAAGTAATCAGAAGGCTTGATGATTTGGAAAAATGGAAACCAGAAAATATAGAACCAGATGTTGTAAGAAAACTTGGCGATGAAGCTTTACAGCATTTTTTCCAAACGGTCATCAACCTACTCCCCACTCGCTGCCAAGAGACTATTAGAATGTATTATTACAAGGGAATGCGTCATAATGACATTGCAGAAAATTTAGATATTTCTGCGCAAGGTTCAAAAAATACTCTTCATCGTTGTATGAATAAGTTGAAGTCGATGATAAAAGGAGGAAACTTTGATGAGGTACTTTTTCAGTAAGGGGCACTTGCTCCTAAGTCATTGATAATTTAGGCGCGCTGATTTCATTCTATAAAATGCAAAGATCATGATAAATCAAATAGAACTTTTTGATCAATATATAAACGGAGAACTTTCAGGAACGAAATTGACTGATTTTGAGCATGAATTAGCCAATGACGAAGCTTTCCTACAAGCATTTCGTATGCATAAAGCCCTAGTTCTAGCGACCAAAGAACATGGCAAAAATTATGAACGTATAGCCGATTTGCATAAAAATGTAAAACAACATAAAAAAAATCGAAGGAGAAATATTCGTGTTCTTTCTGTGGCTGCTGCTAGTATTTTGCTTCTTGCAGTTGCTTTTTTTGTATTCGATAATGCAGAGCCATCAATAAAACAATTATTGGCAGAAAACAATATCGCGCCACCAATGATTACTGAAATGGGAATTCATAAGGTTGATTCTTTGGGTATGAAAACGGCTTATAAAAACGGTGATTATCCCAAGGCGATAAGCTTGTATGAACAGTTTTCAGAACCGCCTATAAAATGGCATCTTCCCATGGCTTTTGCCTATCAAAAAGCAGGCAACTTCCCAGAAGCCTTATCGCTCTTAAACCATCTTATTACAGAAAATTATGCTAGTGCAGAACAAGCTAAATGGCAAAAAGCATTGATTTATGTCGAATTAAAAGATTGGCAAAATGCCAAAAACTCCTTTCAAACTATCTTGGCTAAACAAAATACGAAACCTGCCATTCGAAAGAAGGCCAAGCAGTTTTTGAAGGCCATAAAAAAGGAAAATTAATGGTATCTAGTGCCTGACCGAAAAAGGCGATAGAAGCAATGATCTAGCCTTTTCATCTGGTCAGTGCTGGGGGGGGCTTGTGGTATGGTCTGGCCTGATGACTTGAGTAAATATTGCAATCCCAAGGTGTTTAGGTGCTATTTTAAGCCATCAGGCCAAGGCTAAGCGCTATACGAACCCGCATTGTCCAGATGGCGAAATCTCTGCATTTTCTCTAAAAGTTGTCTTCTTCGTTCAGACACTATCTGTGGTTCAGTTCCTAAGTAATGGTCAGAAAATTTGAAAACAGTAGAGTGTAAAGAAAAGAGAGACAAATTTTCTACGAAAACTCAAATTATCAATAACGAAAAGACGATCTACTTGCTCTGCTTAGATTAATTGCACTAGCTAATGCTTTGAAAAATAGTCTAATTGATTAACTTTGCTGCTCAATGAAAAAAATACAATGAAAAGAATAGGCTTACTTTCCGATACCCACAGTCATTTAGATGATAAAATTTTCGAATATTTTGAGGAATGCGATGAAATCTGGCATGCAGGTGATATTGGTACAGCTTCTTTAGCCTTGAAATTGGAGGCATGGAAGCCCTTTCGTGCTGTATATGGAAATATCGACGGCCATGAATTGAGAAGCATGTATCCGCTTGATTTGCGCTTCGATTGTGAAGGATTGGATGTTTGGATGACACACATTGGCGGTTATCCTGGGCGCTATAATAAAAGAGTGCGGGAAGATATTCGTCAAAATCCTCCTGGGCTATTCATCACAGGCCATTCCCATATTCTAAAGGTGATGCCTGATAAAAAATTGGGTTTGCTGCATATGAATCCTGGCGCTTGCGGTATTGTAGGTTTTCATAAAATGAAAACATTGCTCCGTTTTAGTGTTGAAAGTGGTAAAGTAGGTGATTTGGAAGCTATTGAAATCGGGAAAAGGGGCGCGATTTAATAAAAAAACGCCAATATGTCTGTTACATCGCTCGAAATTAATTAATTTCGCGCCATAGAAAATATATAACTCTACACGGAAACACTTTTGCTAAGAAAAAAATGTAGGAAGAACATCTTTTTAAGATGAAATTCGTATAAGAATTTTGTTGAGAAGTTTTCTAAGCAATTTTGAGAAAGTGAGAGAATACAGAACCGCATGAAGAAGTCTAACAAACCAAAACGCAAAGAACGTCCAGTTTCTGTTCCAAGGTTTTCGGGCAAAGTAGCCCTTGTCATTCCTTGTTATAATGAAGCTGACCGTATCCCCCTCCTTGTCTCTACATTGAAGCAATTTGAATCAAAATGGCAAGGAACTTACGAAGTTATTGCGGTAAACGATGGGAGTACGGATGGTACGTTGAGTAAGCTCCAAGAACAATTACCACAAAATTTGTCCAAGGCAGAGCGTATTGAAATTCTTGATGTGTCTCAAAACCAGGGTAAAGGTAATGCCCTTAAAGTAGGTGTAGAAAAAGCTAAGGGTGATTTTGTCCTTACGCTTGATGCGGATATGGCCACTTCTCCCTTGGAACTCAACAATTGGCTCAGAATTTTACCCAAAAAATCATTCTCCACGAATGAAATACTTATAGGATCTAGAGAACATGCAGATTCTAAAGTAAAAGGAGACATGATGCGCAAAATCATGGGCGTAGTCTTCAACTTCATTATCCAATTGTTTACTTCCTTAAATCATCGAGATACCCAATGCGGATTCAAATTATATCCATTGCCTTTGGCCAAGCAGTTGTTTGCTAACCTAAAAACGAAAGGGTGGGCGCATGATGTAGAATTGCTATACAAGGCAGATTTGATGGGGATTCCAATTCGTTCCATGCCTATCGCTTGGAAGCATATGGAAGGAACGAAGATCAAAGTGGTCAAAGACAGTGTCGGGATGTTCTTCCAATCGTTATGGATTTCCTTGTCTACTAAATTCGATTGGTTTGTAAAACAACCACTTGCAGACCTCAAAAATAAGCAGGCAACTGGAGACGAATCTTCTATTTTTCGTTTCTTATTTGTAGGATTAGCCCTTTTATTACTAGTATTGATGCCGGTATTGAGTAGCGATTATGGAATATCTGGGGATGAATATACGCAGCATATCTATGGTGAGAAATTGGTAAAATACTATGATTCGAATGGAGAGAATACGGAAGCTTTAGAATATAAAAACCTTAAGTATTATGGTGGATTATTCGATTATATCGCTACTAAACTGAATTCCAATGGAGATGGTGGTTACCATTTCGACATTTATGAATTCCGCCACCTCATCAATTCCTTGTTTGGATTTCTAGTCATATTATTTGCTGGATTGCTTGCTTTTCAGATGAGTGATAGTTGGAAGGTAGCTT